>JACZVE010000357.1 GCA_022572825.1 SAR324 cluster bacterium | reverse complement strand
TGCCAGAAAAAAGGAAGTTCAATCTGTCGAAGCGGGCCAAACATACAATGAAAGATTTATATGCCGATGCGGACGTTGGAAATGACGTGATAAAATTCGCACAGGAGAAGAATATTTTCACCGAAATCGACACAACAATAAAATTATACAATAATGTATTTGGACATAATTCAAGATATAACATATATCTAGGTTTGGACCCTGAAGGCGAAGAGAATGCGGATAATGGATTTGTTGTTTTCGAAATTCGATTCGAAGGCAATCCACAAGAATTTAGAAGAATATATAAATTATTTGTAAAAGAATGGTTGAGGATAGTTCCGGAAAATCATCAGGACTATATTACCTTCGCATTTCATATTAATAGATAAAGTCCTCGGCAATGGATCATCGCGAATTCTACAATATGGCCGATCGGATGATAAAGCATTTTGACACTCAAGGAATTGCAGAGAATGCAATTATTCGGACGGGGATAAGTCGGGCGTACTACGCGGCGTACCACCAAGGGAGGAAGTATTTTGGGATTGGTCGAGGGGAGAGTATTTCGCATGGGAAATTGATGGCGCGAATCAAGGCACAGGGGGGCGAGTTCGTCGAGGTTTGGAATGACCTGAGAACGCTGCTTATAATGCGCCTGTATGCGGATTATTTTCTGGACAGAGCTATCAGCGAGGAGGACGCTGCAACCTGCTTGGACCTGAGCGCAGAAGTAATCGGTAAGCTCGATTCCACCCCGTAAGGGATCGTACGCTCCAATGGTCGATTGAATTCAGTGTGCCGAGGGGGAGGCGGCATGGGTGCCGTGGATGAGGCTGTCCAGCACCGCGTCGGCGTCGTAGTCGCGGAAGTGCAGCACATCCATCTCCGCGAAGCGCTCCTCCAGCCAGCCGCCCAGCAGCCCGATCTTGTTCATGTTGGGGACGATCTGCGAGAAGAGAAGCTGGCGGAATTCCCGCACCTCGTCGCTCTGGCGGAAGGTTTCCCGCACCACCTGCGGATCGAGGCCCATCCGCTCGTAGGCCTCCGCGCTGACCAGCCGGCCCCGCATCAACACACAGGCCTCGTATACGAATTCCTGGCGCTCGCGGCGCTCCTTCTCGTTCATCTCGCCGTAAAAGTCCCGCAGGGAGAGGACGCCGAAGGCGACGTGGCGCGCCTCGTCCCGCAGCACCAGGCGCATCAGCTGCTGGAACAGTGGCTCGCGGCAGCGGCTGAGCAGGGTCATGAAGGCCGAGATGGCGAGCCCTTCCACGATGAGCTGCATGCCGAGTAGCTTGAAGTCCCAGCGGCTCTCCACCGTGATCGCCTGCATCAGGTTGAACAGGTTCTGCGTGCAGGGGTAGAAGTCGCCCAGCTTTTCATCCGCGTAGCGGGAAAACGCCTCCACGTGGCGGGCCTCGTCGAAGGTCTGGCTGGCCGCATAGAGCTTGGAATCCATATCCGGCAGGGCGCTCACCAGTTGCGAGGCTGCCACCAGGGCGCCCTGCTCGCCGTGGACGAAGTTGCAGATCAGGTTGGTGTTGTACTGGATGGTGAGGCGCTGCTTTTCCTTCTTGCTGAGCCTCCGAAACCAATCGGCCTGGGCCCAGGCAGGATCCATCTCGAAGATTTCCGCCTCCAGGTCCACGTCCGTGTCCCAGGGCAGGTCGGCGGCGTTCCACTGGGACGATTTGGCCCGCTCGTACAGCTTGCGCATCTGGGGCGTGTCGATGCCGTAATCCCAGCTGTAGATCGACGTTTCCTGGGAGTGGAAACGCTGCTGCTCCTTGACGGTGCCGCCCAGGCGCACCTTTCCGCCGCTGCGTTGCAGCATGCCGCTGATGTACGGGTACATCGCTTCGCCGTTCATGGATCTCCTCCTGGGCGGGTTTGGTGGTCCATCGGGTGATGACGCACCGACGCGCTCTGACCCGGCAGCGTGGCCCAACGCACCATGATTCCACGATGCGGGCCGCCCTGGCAAACGGTTATGCGCTGGCAGTACGGCAAAAAGCTACGCGTTTAGCTATCGGGACGCAGCCTATCGTGTTAACCAAGAAGGGGTATCCGGGGACCGTTGCGCGGCATTGCGACGCAACGTAACAGGGATGGGGCCTCCGCATTTGTAATTCCCCCAGTAACCGCTACAACCGGTATCCATCACAACCACACCCATCGGCCCAGCGCCCGGCGGGGGACCGGCGCGCCATCGCTGTTGCGCGCTGCTGTTGCTGCTGGACGATCCGCGGCCCGGCCCACCCGCGACCCCGTTGCGAGCCAAGGCTGCCATGTCCCACGTCGTTGCCGATGCCATGCGCGAATCCATGAAGCGCGCGTCATGGATCCGCAAGATGTTCGAAGAAGGCGCGCGGCTTCAGGCCGAGCACGGGCCGGAGAACGTGTTCGACTTCTCGCTGGGCAATCCGATCCTGGAGCCGCCGGCGGAGCTGCGGCGCGCGCTGCTGTTGCTGCTGGACGATCCGCGGCCCGGCATGCATCGCTACATCCCCAATGCCGGGCTTCCCGAGGTGCGCGATTCCATCGCCGTCCAACTGGCCGCGGAAACCGGCCTGCCCTATACGGCAGACCATGTGGTGATGACCTGCGGCGCGGCCGGCGCGCTGAACATCGCGCTCAAGTCACTGCTCAACCCGGGCGACGAGGTCGTGGCCTTCGCGCCGTACTTCGTGGAGTACAATACCTACGCCGCCAACCACGGCGGAAAGCTGGTGCGGGCGGCCACCAACGACGCGTTTCAGATCGACATAGAGGCGCTGAACAGGGTCGTCACCGAGCGCACGCGCGCGGTACTGGTCAATTCGCCCAACAACCCCACCGGCGTCGTCTACGGCGAGGAGGCGCTGCGGGCGCTGGCGGACTTCCTGCGCGAGGCCGAACGGCGCTACGGCCGGCCCATCGTGCTGCTCTCCGACGAGCCTTACCGCAAGCTGGTGTTCGACGGGCAGACGGTGCCCTGGATTCCGCCGCTGTACGATCACACCGTGATCGTCACCTCGCACTCGAAGGATCTGGGGCTGGCCGGCGAACGCATCGGTTACGCCGCCGTCAGTCCGCGCACCGCGGAGTGCGAGCTGCTCTGCGAGGCCCTGGTGATCGCCAACCGCACATTGGGCTTCGTGAGCGCGCCGGCCCTGATCCAGCGGGTGCTGCCCCTCCTCAAGGGCCTCTCGGTGGACGTGGCTTACTACCAGCGCATCCGCGACAGGATGCTGGCCCCCTTGCGCGAGATGGGCTACGAGATGGTCACGCCCGGCGGAGCGTTTTACCTGTTCCCCAAATCCCCCATCCCCGACGACGTGGCCTTCGTCCGCGCCGCGCAGGCCGAGCGCCTGCTGCTGGTGCCCGGCAGCGGTTTCGACGGGCCGGGCTACTTCCGCATCTCCCTGGCCGTCAACGAGGATGTGGTGGAGCGCTCGTTGCCCGTGTTCGACAAGGTGATGCGGAAGTTCCGCTAATATCAAATTCACTTTATAACGTCACATATTGCGGCTACGATTTCCCTGGAGAGTCCAATCGCAAGGAGGAGATCGTATGGGTCGTCCAAAGGAAGTGATCGACGCGCAACTGGTTGAACGGGCCAGAGAGGAACTGGGCCGGATGCGCGAATCCAAGCTGTGCTTGCGGTTGCAGGCCATCATAAGCTGTGAGCGGTATCCGGTGAATGGGGTGGCCGTCGTATTCGGGGTGAGCCGGCGTTCGGTGTGGCAATGGGCCAGACGCTTCAAGGAGCAAGGCGTCGAGGGTTTGCGGGAACGTCCCAGGGGCCATCGCCCGCCCAAACTTTCCAGCGACCAACTGGCCGCGGTGGAGCGCTGGCTGGCCGG
>JACZVE010000027.1 GCA_022572825.1 SAR324 cluster bacterium | reverse complement strand
TACAACTTAGGACACTAGCGCCCTACTGGCGGGCGCGCGGCACCTTGAGCGGCACGGGCACGGCGGCCGAGGCGGCTTTGCGGCTGGGGATGGAGCGCGGGTCTTCCGGCGCAATGAGGGGACGCACCATGGAGAAGCGGTCCGTCGTGCGCGCATAGTCGATGCCGCCCATGCGGCCCACGGCCTCGAGCACCGCGGCGTCGATGGGGTTGCGGGCGGCCTCGTCGAGCAGCCCGTCGTCGATGTGCCAATAGACCACCTCGCCCAGGATGTGGCTGGCGCGCGGCGCGCTGTCCCCGATGCGCAGGAAGTGAGCCAGGCGGCATTCGAAGGCCACCAACGCCTCGGCCACGCGAGGCACGTCTACCACCACCCCGGGCAGAGCAGTGAGGCCTGCCTCCACGAACTCGTCGATGTCCGCACCGTAGTCTCCGCAGGTCACGTTCATCTGCTCGCCGATGGGCGCGCTGACGATGTGCACGATGAACTCGGGGTGCTCGGAGATGTTGCGCGAGGTGTCTTTCATCTCCTCGCCCCGGTCGATGACGGAAAACGCCACGGTGGGGGGATTGTAGCTGACGCCGTTGAAGTACGAGAACGGCGCGAGGTTGACGTGGCCCGCGGCGCTGCGGCTGGCCACAAAGGCGATGGGGCGCGGCACGATGCTGCCGATCATGATCTTGTACAGGGTTTGCCACGGCTTGTCCCGGGTGTGAAATGCCGCCATCGCGTTTCGCTCCGCTTCTCGTCAACAGCTGCTTGCTGGCCGGTGCCCCGATTGTCAGGCACGCTCTACCTTAGCAGGAAATCTAGCAGGAAAACCGCTCCCCGGTAACCTGCCCTCACGCGCGGCCATCCGCCGTCCTGCCGGCCGGCGAACCCGCCGGCCCTTCGGCGGACCCGTGTATGTCGCCGTGTGACAGCCCGGCGGCGGGCGTGTTAGAATGGTGCACAAGCCGCCGAAGGCCGGGGCCTGCCGTGCCATGGCAGCGCGGGCGCCGGCAACCCACCGAAGCAGCGGCGATCAATGCGGAGACAAGTGATGCTGAGCCTCTTCCTGCGGGAGGACCCCTCGCTGGCGCTGGCTACCGACCTGTACGAGCTCTCCATGGCGCAAGGCTATTGGAAGAACGAGGTGGTGGACACCGAGGCGGAGTTCCACATGTTCTACCGCCAGAACCCCTTCGATGGCGGCTACGTGGTGTGGGCGGGCCTGGCGGATCTGATCGATGTGCTGCGCGATTTCTGCTTTTCCCGGAGCGATCTGGACTATCTGGCCGAGCTGCCTGACCGCAAAGGGCTTCCCCTGTTCGATCCGGATTTTCTCGCCTACCTGGAAGGGTTCCGCTTTCGCTGCGATGTGCACGCCGTACCGGAGGGTACGGTGGTGTTTCCCAACGAGCCGTTGATCCGAGTGCAGGGTCCCATCCTGCAAGCCCAGCTGATCGAGACCCTGCTGCTCAATATCGTCAACTTCCAAAGCCTGATCGCCACCAAGGCGGCGCGCACCGTGATGGCCGCCCAGGGCGATCCGGTGGTGGACTTCGGCCTGCGGCGCGCCCAGGGCCTGGACGGAGGATTTTCCGCGAGCCGGGGGGCCTACATCGGCGGCTGCGCGGGCACCTCCAACGTGCTGGCCGGCAAGCAGTTGGGCATTCAGGTGGTGGGCACCTTTGCCCATAGCTGGGTGATGGCCTTCAAGGACGAGCGCGAGGCCTTCGAGGCCTTCGCCCGCGCCATGCCCAACAACTGCGTGTTCCTGGTGGATACCTACGACACCATGGAGGGTGTGCGCAATGCGATCGAGGTCGGTCTGCACCTGCGCGAGCAGGGACATGCGATCATGGGCATCCGGCTCGACAGCGGCGACCTGGCCTATCTGAGCGTGCAGGCGCGCAAAATGCTGGACGAGGCCGGATTGCACGATGCCGTCGTGATCGCCAGCGGCGATCTGGACGAGTGGCTGATCCGCAGTCTGAAGTCCCAAGGCGCGAAAATCGGAGTCTGGGGTCTCGGCACCCGGCTCGTCACCGCCCACGGCGACCCCGCGCTGGGCGGCGTGTACAAGCTGACGGCCCTGCGCCCGCGGGGCGAAGGGAAGTGGCAGTACAAGCTGAAGGTGTCCGAGCAAAAGTTGAAGACCAGCGTTCCGGGGCTGCTCCAGGTCTACCGGTGCAGCAACGGCGATGGCAAGTTCATCGCGGACGCGATCATCGACGTTTCGGAATCGCCCGAGCAGGTGAGCCGTATCATCGACCCCCACGACAATACCAAGACCAAGTCGCTCAAGGGGTGCGCGCACCCCGAGCCGCTGCTGATTCCCGTCATCGAAAAGGGACGGGCGGTCTATCAGTCCCCGCCGCTGGATGCCATCCGCCAGCGCGTGCAGGAGCAGCTGGGGCGCCTGGATTCCGGCCACAAGCGCTTCGAGCATCCGCACATATACCCCGTGGGGCTCAGTCCGCACCTGAACCGGCTGCGGGATGGGATGATCGCCCAGGCGCGCGCGCTGAATGGCAACGGCCTCAACCCATGACGGCGATCCATCACCTCAAGGTTGCGGGGGCCTCGCTCAATCAGACCCCGCTGGATTGGCAGGGCAACCGGGCCAACATCGTCGAGGCCATCCGCATGGCCCGCGCCGAAGGCGTGCAGGTGCTCTGCCTCCCCGAGCTGTGCGTGTCCGGCTACGGCTGCGAGGACGCCTTTCACGGCGAATCGGTGGCCGAGCAGTCCCTGGAGAGCGTGCGGCAAATTCTCCCGGAAACGGCCGGGATCGCCGTGGCCGTGGGACTGCCGCTCATCCATAAGCAAAATCTTTACGACTGCGCGGCCCTGCTGGTGGACGGGCGGCTGGCGGGCCTGCATGCCAAGCAGGTGCTGGCCGGCTACGGGGTCTACTACGAGCCCCGCTGGTTCAAGGCCTGGCCGGGCGACGTTGCCGACGTGCACGACTGGGATGGGGCGGAGGTGCCCATCGGGGATCTGGTGGTCGACCTGGGCGGGGTGCGGCTGGGCTTCGAGATCTGCGAGGATGCCTGGGCGCGCCGGGGCAGTGCCGTCAACCCGCTCTCCGGCGGTGCCGATCTGCTGCTCAACCCCAGTGCCAGCCATTTTGCCCTCGCCAAGTACGAGACCGTCCGCGGCATCGTCTGCGAAGGCTCGCGGCAGGCCCACGCGATCTATCTGTACAGCAATCTGCTGGGCAACGAGGCCGGCCGGTTGATCTTCGACGGCACGGTGCTGATCGCCTCGGACGGAACGCTGCTGGCGGAAAACCGCCGCTTCTCCTATCGCGCCGTGAACCTCGTCACGGCCGTCGCGGATCTGCGCGTCAACCGACTGGAACGGCGCCGTATCTCCTATCCCGTGGCCCGGGACGGGGCGGACAGGGCCACGGTGCACGTGCCCTTCGCACCGGCAGAAGCCTCGCCGGAGGCCGTTCGCACCCATCGAGCCGCGCCCGCGCCCGCCTCCGCCGCGCTTTCCCGCAACGAGGAGTTCGCCCATGCGGTGAGCCTGGGCCTATGGGATTACCTGCGCAAGAGCCACAGTCATGGCTTCGCGCTGTCCTTGAGCGGCGGGGTGGATTCCGCCTCGGTGGCCGTGTTGTGCTGGGTGATGGCGCAAAGGGCCGTGGCCGAGCAGGGCTTGGCGGGCGTGCGCCAACAGCTGGCCTACATCGCCGATCTTCCCGACAACGGCGACGCGAGCTGCGCGGAGGCGGCGCGGGCGTTGCTGCGCCGGCTGCTGCTCACCGTGTACCAGGCCAGCGCCAATTCCTCGCATGTGACCCGCAGCGCCGCCCGCGGCGTCGCCGAAGCCATCGGTGCACGGCACATCGAGCTGGACATTCAGCACCTGGTGGAGCGCTATGAGGCGATGGCGGAGGAAGTGTTGGGCCGCCCGCTCAGTTGGGAGCGCGACGATATCGCCCGCCAGAACATCCAGGCCCGCGTGCGCTCGCCCGGCATCTGGCTGCTGGCCAATCTGGAAGGGCGGCTGCTGATCAGCACCAGCAATCGCAGCGAGGTGGGCGTGGGCTACGCCACCATGGATGGCGATACCAGCGGCGGCCTGGCCCCGATTGCCGGCGCCAACAAGACCTTCCTGCGCGGCTGGCTGCGCTGGATGGAGATCGAAGGACCGGCCGGCCTGGAGCCCCTGCCGGCGCTGGGCGCGGTCAACGCACAGGCGCCGACGGCCGAGCTGCGCCCAAGCAGTGCCGCCCAGGAGGACGAGAAGGACCTGATGCCCTACCCGGTGCTGGACGCCATCGAACAGGCCGCCATCCGCGACCGCATGGCACCGGTCGACGTCTGGCGGTCGCTGCTGGCCGCGCCCCTCGACGACGCCACCCTGTCCCCGCGCCGCGCTGCGGAGTGCGTGGCCACCTTCTTCACATTGTGGAGCCGCACGCAATGGAAGCGCGAGCGCCTGGCGCCCTCGTTTCACCTGGATGACGAGAATCTGGACCCACGCACCTGGTGCCGCTTTCCCATCCTGGCCGGCGGCTACGAGACGGAATTGCAGGAGCTGTGGCGGGCGGTGGAAGCGGGCTGATTGCGTAGCTCCGTGCGCTCCGGACACGGGCGATCACGGCGAAGCCGAGGACTCGCAGAGCAATGCTCGGTCAAACAGGTTTCGCTGACCTCGGCACTTTCCACGGGATTCAACTCCGTGGAGACAAGCCATTTTCTATGAAATTCCGCTCAATCCGCGTAATCTTGGTCTGAGAAATTCGGGCACCTCACGGATTGTCGCTGAGCTTTCATTCTCGTACGAGGAGCGATGCTGGATCGAATAAAGGAATATCTGTCGGAGGCGAAAGGATCGGCGCGTCTGACCGAGCAGTTACCGGAGGAGCAGGTGGCGCTGTGCGCCATCCTGCTGGAGGTGGCCGAGGCGGACCGGCAATTTCTGCCGGAGGAATATAAGGAAATCGTCCTCCAACTGCGTGCCTACTTCGGATTGAGCAAGAAGCAGGTGGAGGAACTCATCGCCCTCACCGAGGAGGAGCGCGGCAAGTCCAACGATCTGTGGCCGTTTACCCACGCCATCGCCCGCACCTATACGCCCGAGAAGAAAGCCGAGGTGCTGGCCATGGTCTGGCAGGTCATCTTCGCCGACAACCGGCTGGACCCCTACGAGGAACAGCTCGCCCGGCGGCTGCAGAGCCTGCTCTCCGTCAACCATAGTGTGCTGATGGCCGCCAAGGCCAAGGCGCGGGAAATCCAGCGCGCCCGCGAAGACCGCCCCGATTGAGCGGAGCGCGGCCGGGCACTCCTGCGCGCAACCGGCTCGGCAGGCCGGGCCCGCAGGCAACCCCAACCGGCCCCGCACCGCAGGCACCGGCGGTGGTGTATTCGTAGCAAGCAGGTCTGTCTGGCGATAATCGCAGATGGCGCGCGGCCGCAGCTCCGCACTATCCCGTAGCACTGGCCGCACGATTGGTGTAAGAAGCGTGCTGGGGGCATCCCTGGCGCATAAGCCTGCCCATAGTCGGGCTCGGATTGAACTCCATCAGGAGGGGAGAAATCATGGTGAAGCTGAGCGTAATGTACCCACACAAAGAGGGTTCCAAATTCGATCTGGACTACTATCTCACCAAGCATTTAGACTTGGTGCAGGCAAAATGGGGCGGCCTGATGAAGGATGCCTACGTGACCAAAGGGGTGGGCGGAGGTGCGCCCGGCGAGCCACCGACCTACCAAATCATGGCCCATATCTCGTTCGAATCCATGGACGCGCTGAACAAGGCCGTCAGCGGCCACGGAGACGAGATATTTGCCGATGTGCCGAACTTCACCGACATCACGCCCATCGTGCAGATCGGCGAAGTGGTGAGCTGACGCCGCCGGCGCCGGGCCGCGACGGCGCACGCGGTGCCTAAGCGATAAAGCGCTTGAACTCGGATAGCGCTTCCTTGTCACGCTGCGTCAGGCGGGAGGCACATTGGGGGCAATGGGCTTTCTCGATGGCGCCCAGCTTGATGGATACTCGCGTGCCGCAGCCGGGGCATAGCCAGCGCACGATGTAGGATTCGGGCAGGTATTGGCGAGGGTCGATTTCAATCATGCGGGGACCTCCTGTCGGCGGATTCCAATTCCGTGAACGGCCTCTTGCCGTCTGCCGCGGGACCATGAAAAAGGCGTGCCAGCCCACGGGGAGGGGCGCCGTGGGGAAGTTTGTGGGCGGACACACTGGCCGACCGCAGTCAGGGAAATGTCAACTTACCGCTTGGGGAGGTTCGCTGGGCCGAAAGGAAGGGCATTGCCGCCACGGCCGCACCGGCGCTGAGGGACAGCCGGGTTGCCGCGGCTAGAATTTCGTCAGCGTACTGCGCGTCAGACTATCGAAGCGCGCTCAGCGCTGGCGTTGCTGTTTGATGGGCGTGAAGGACTCGCCGCACCCGCAGAGGGCGCCGTTGATCAGCTGGCGGAACTTGAATCCGCTTTCCACCGGATTGCCGGACTGATAGTCGATCTCGATGGAGCCCAGCACTTCTTCCAGGCACCCCTTATCCACCACCACCTTGATGCCGTTGCTGACAAACACCCGGTCGTCTTCGGTGATCTGGCTGCCCTCCGCGTAGTCCATATCGAACTTGTAGCCGGAGCATCCGCCGGGATGTGCGCCCACACGGAGATAGGACTGCTCCGCGTCGACGTCTTCCGCCTCGAAGGTCTCCCGCACCACCCGTGCGGCCTTCTCCGTCAACGTTATCTCGTAATCCTGGACCATGCCTTTATCGCTCATGGAACGTCCTGCCCCCAATCAATGCACCGCGCGCGATCGGGCCCTGATGCCCGTCATGGACGCCACGCACTGAATCGCGCCGTGCCTCGCTCTGTATGCAATCATTGTATCGCCATGTTGCTGCATCCCGCAAGTCACTCCGCCGCCCGCGAACGCCGCGAGGCGGGACCCCGGTACAGGTGCGCAGGCCCCGCTGACCGGTGTGCGACCGGAGGCGCCCCGTTCAGTTGCCCTCGGCCATCTCCTGGGCCACGGCTCGATGGGCATTGACGATGCCCTGGATATCGGTCTCCGTGTGCTCCACGGAGAGTCCCCCGCCGTGCAGCAGGAACACGCCGTGGTTTCGCATCCGCGTGGCGTACTCGGCCTGTTTGTCTTTGTAAGTATTATTGACCACGTCTGCCATGGAGCGCACCGGCAGCCCTTCCTCTTTGAGAAAGTGCACTTCCATCAGCGAGCCCACCTGGTTCACCAGCACGGGCAATGCCACATCGGCAAAGACGCCGCGAATGCCATCGCACATGCGCTGATTCGTCTCCGCCAGCGCGGGATAGATCTCATTCTTGCGGGACTGGAGGATATTCAGGGTCATCGCGCCGGCGATCATGGTCAACGGGTTGCACGAGTACGTGCCGCCTCCGATCAGCACCTTTTCCCGTTTGGAGCGCTTGGGGGTGACCGCGCTGATCTCCATGACGTCGGCCCGCCCGGCGATGGCGCCCACCGGCATGCCGCCTCCCAGAATCTTGCCCAGGGTTGTCAGGTCGGGTGTGACGCCCACGTATTCCTGGGCCCCGCCCAAGGCCAGCCGAAACCCCGTGATGACCTCGTCGAAGATGAGCACCGCACCGCGCTTGGTCGTCTCTTCGCGCAGGAAGCTGAGATAATCCGGTTCCGCAACGATGAACCCGCCCGCACCCATCGCCACTTCCAGGATGATGCCGGCAAAGTCGTCCCCCGCCTCCCGGATGGCCTTGGCCGTGTCCTCGATGTCGTTGAGCTGCACCGAGCGGGTGTAGCTGTTGAGATCGGGCGGCAGGCCGGCACCTTCCGGGCCGATATACTCGGGGGGCCGCACATCGATCATCAGGTCCGTATTGGCGCCGTGCCAGCCTCCCACGATCTTCAGGATCACGTTGCGCCCCGTGAAACCCCGCGCCAGCCGCACCGCGTACATGGTCGCTTCCGTGCCCGAGGCGCAAAACCGCACCTGCTGCGCGCAGGGAAGCACTTCGACCACCTTCTGCGCCAGCGCCACCTCGTGCTCCATGGCCATGCCGATGTGCAGCCCGTCTTCCATTGCCTCTTTGAGGCGATCGACCACCATGGGAGGCGCATGGCCCAAAATGGCGTCATAGTGCGCCATCCACAGATCGTGATAGGCATTGCCGTCCACATCCCACACTTTGGAGCCCTTGGCCCGCGTCACGTAAAGCGGATAGGGCGCGTGGTAGCGGCTGTCGTGGCTGATGCCGCCGGGTGTGACCTGGCAGGCGACCTCGTTCAACCGTTTGGAACCGGGTGTCTTCTGCTCAAAGGTGGAAATGAAGTCCGAGGTCATGGCAAATGCTCCAGTTGGGGTGCGCTCCTCCGGAATGTGCGCCTCCCGCTGCGGGAAATGCCGAGAAGGGGCGAAGCGGCGAACGGCCTCGCGCCCTGACGCCAGCGTTGGCTGTCCGCTTGCTCTCCTGATCCTTTCGATATTGCGAATGTGTAACACAGCATTACCCGGATGCAAATCGCAAGGGCCAGACGTGCCCTCACGACCGCCCGCCATGCGCGCGAAGCCGCCTCTTACGGCTGACGCGCCGTACATCCACCGGGAACCGACGTGAATGGCTGGCTTGTTGACGGAAGTTGGCCTATGTAGGGAGAAACCGCGCACTGCGCGGGGCGTATCCCGATCCGTTGGCCTGCAATTCCAGGGCTGGCAATCCGAAATGAACCGATTGCAGTTGCGTTGGAAGGCTCTGCGCAGAAAGTGGATGTATCGCCTGCGCCGGGAGCTATTCCGCAGCGTAGAACCCAAGCTGACGGGCACCCGGCAGCTTCTGTTGCGCCAGCGGATGCAGGCCTACCAGGACATGCTGCGCAGGGACGAGCCGCTGCCCCGGCTGGAGGACACCGAGTTCAAGGTATTCTCGCAGAACGGGGAAGACGGAATCATCGTATTTCTGTTGGCCGTCGTGGGCTGGGAACACCGCCGCTTTCTGGAAATCGGCATCCAGGACGGCTGGGAGTGCAATGGCGCCAATCTGGCCAAGCACCTCTTCTGGGACGGCTGGTTCGTGGAGGGCGGCCCGGGCTACGCGGCGCTGGCCCGACAACACTATCAGTGGGATCCCGCCACGCACAACCGGGATATCGTCGTCATCGACGCCCACGTAACGCGGGATAACGTCAACGAACTGCTCGCCGCCCATGGCGTCCGTAACGTCGACCTGTTTTCCCTGGATATCGACGGGATGGACTGGTGGATCTGGAAGGAGATTTCGCAAATTGAGCCGCGCATCGTGGTGGTGGAGTACAATGCCGCCTTCGGGCCGGAGCGGTCGTTAACCGTCCCCTATCAAGATAACTTTTCACGCTGGGACCATCACTCGTCGGGTCTGTATTACGGGGCTTCACTGGCCGCCCTGGTCAAGCTGGGAATTGAGAAGAACTATCGCTTCGTCGGGTGCAATTCCTCGGGCGTAAACGCTTTTTTCATTGGCGAGCACGTTGCGCCCGCGGTTCTGCCGCCCTTACCCTTGGCGGAGGGATTCAGGGAAAACACAGCGCAGAACAGGATTATCCCGCACGCCCGGCAGTTCGCGGCCATTCAGCACCTGGACTTTGTCTCCGTGTAACCCTTCCAATGCGGAGGCCGGGCGACGCGATCCTGCAGCGCATCGGGACGGAGCGGGGATTGAGCCGCCTCCGCCGATCGGGTTCCATGGGCCGGAAGCTTGGACAGCATTTCCTGCGCAGCGCCGCCGTTCTGGATGGCATTGTGGCCGCGGCCCAGCCGGGCGTGGGCGAGGCGGTGCTGGAGATCGGTCCCGGTATGGGGGCGCTCACCGAGCGGCTGCTTGCGCGCGGCGCGCGCCTGGTGGCCGTGGAGCTGGACCCGGCGCTGATTGCGGCACTGACCGACCGCTGGAGCGATCATCCGCGGCTGCGCATCGTGCAGGCGGATATCCTGAAACTTGACCTTTCCCCCGCGCGGCTGTTCGGCGCCGATGCACCCTACGCGATCGTCGCCAATCTGCCCTACTATCTCTCCACACCACTGCTGTTCCGCCTGGCGGCCTGCCGGGGGCACTTCTCGCGCCTGATTCTGATGGTGCAGGCGGAGGTGGCGGAGCGCATCGCCGCAGCACCCGAGGCCGGAAAGCGCTACGGCTCGCTGAGCATCGCGATTCAGCACGCCTTCGCTGTACGTCTGCTGCAGCGCGTGCCGCCTTCGGCTTTCCGGCCGCCGCCCAAGGTGCATTCGGCGGTTATCGAGCTAAAACCCCGGCCGCTGGTGCTGACGGCCGCCGAGGAGGCACGCTTTTTCGAGCACGTCAAAGGTCTGTTCACCCGGCGCCGCAAGCTGATGGCCAGCGGGCTGCGCGCTGCCGCGGCGCGTTTGCCTCCCGCACGATGGACGGCGGTGCAAACCTTGATCGGCAACCGCCGGGCGGAAGATCTCACGCCCGAGGAGCATCTCCAGGTATTCCGGGCGCTGGAATGTGCCCAAGGCGGACCGTGAACTCCCGTCCACGGCCGGTCGGCGGGTCCCTGTCCGCGGCGGCGGCCGGGACCACACCCGGTCGGAGAGCCCGTCGCGGCGGTGAATCGCTGCCGCCGGCAGGCACGGCTTCGGCACGGCACGGTTTGGCGCTCAATTTGCACCGCCCTCGTCGACGGCGCGATCCTGCGAGTCCTGTGCGCAGCGCTCCCCGCCCTGACACGAGCGTGGGAAGCCCGGCTCTGCAGCCAGGATCCGGCCGATGGGTAACATAGAGTTTGCCCTGTGTTGTCCGAATAGCGTTGAAATCGGGTACGATGAATCAGCACCGCAATTCCAACACCGAGGGTGCGCAGGGCCTGATCCTGTGCGTTGGCATTCCGCGTGGGAGTGCGCAACAAGCAGAGGCGGCGGGGATGCGGCGCGAACCGGCGTTCGTGGACGGGCGGGGGGCACGGTGCCCTTCCGCGCGGGTGGTGCGGAGCAGCGCGATGTCAACGCCTCAACCAATGCGATCGGAACTGCAATGAATGGACATAAGACAGCAAGCACACTACTCTTTTCAGCCCTGCTGATTGCACTGACCTTTGCCCTGGCTGGCTGTGCCTCCTTGAGTGGCGCGGAGGAGGAGGCGGGACCGGAGCGGACGACGGCTACGCGCGAGGGGAGCGCCAAAACCGATGAACCGCCCGCCGCCGAACGGCAGCGAACGCGGCGCATGCCAACGGGTGATACGGTGGAAATCCGCAAGAGCTGGACGCAAATCCGCAGCGCCCCCAGCCAGAACGCCAGAGCGATCGCGCTGGCCTTCGGCAACGACACGCTGAGCGTGGTGGAAAAGGAGGGCGACTGGGTACAGGTGCGCTTCGGAAGGAACCAGAAGGGCTGGATACCCGTCGAGGCCACCCGCCCGTGAGTGTGCGCGACATTGGCGGCCAGATGGATTAATCCCGCCAGGCTCTTCCCGGCAGGCGGCCGCGGATCAGTCCGCCGGGCTCTGCCGACCCGGGTTCAACATCAGCACGAACACGGGCCCCAGGGCGACCGCCGCCCCCATGGTGGCGAACGCCAGCCCCCAGGACATGACCTGCTCCCGGCCGCCGGCCAGGTCCAGCACCACGCCGAAAGCCAGCGGACCCAGAAATGATCCCAGAAAGCCCACGCAGGCGTGTACGGCCATGGTGGTCCCGCGCAGGCCGGGGGTGGCCTCGGCCACCGTTCCGGCAGTGATGGGGGAGGAATCGGCCATCACGGCAACGCCGTAGATGATGCAAAGCGTGGCTACGACGGCAAATGGCAGGCTCGCGGTAAATCCCAACACAACAGCCAGCAAGGCCGATACCGTCATGATGGCGCATACGACGCGGCGCCGGCCGAAACGGACCGCCAACTCGTTTCCCGTTACGCTGGAGGGCAGCGACAGCAGCGTCACCAGCGCGGCGAAGGTTGTCGGAGCGATGGTCACGCCGCCGGGGGACTGAAACTGCGAGTTGAAGGTGAGAAATACGACGATCCAGGAGCGTAGCCCGAACAGCTCGAAGTTGTGTACCGCGTAGGCCAACGTGTAGCCCATGGCGCGGCGGTTGCGCAGCACTGTGGTGAAATCCTGCCACCGCGCGCTGGGGCGGGCGGGCGGCACCGGGCGCTTGGCCGGCAGCACCCTCCAGACCCATACCAGCGCCAGCACGGGCCCCAAGCTGAGCAGCAGGAACGCCGTTTGCCAGTCCTGCCAGGCGGCGATCTTTCCCGACAGGTAGAAGGACAGGCTGGAACCGATTCCGAAGGAGGAGGTGTAAAACGCGATCGCACGGGACTGCACGGGCCCTTCGATGAGGTCGCTGAGCGCTTTTAGGCCCGGCATATAGGTGCCGGCCATCCCGACGCCGGCCAGGGCGCGCAGGGCCAGCGCCGTCCAGAGCCCTCCGACGAGGAGGGGAAACCCGACGATCGCCAGCGCGGTCAGCGCCATGGAGATGAGGTAGATGCGGCGGGGATCGACCCGGTCCGTCAGGCTTACCAGCACCGGTACGGCCAGCATGTACCCGAGGAAAAAGACCGCGTTGATCCAGCCGGCCTCCGTGTTGGTGAGGTGCCACTGTTCGATAAAGGTGGGCAGCAGGGCCGGAAAGGCGAAGAACCCCAGTATGCCGAGGATTTCCGCCAGGCACATGGCGGCGATCAGGTAGGCCGGCCGCACGCGTTCAGATGTCCCGCGCGGTGCGTGGGCCGCTGGCCGGCGCCCCGGTGCCGAGCACTATCCCCGGGAAGCCGGCGCAGGCGCACGTAACACTCTCGCCAGGCGCCGCCTGGGCAATCCGGCGGCAAGGCAAAGGGCGTCTGCGTCGCAATTGGATCGTGGTCCCGGGGGGTGAAAGCTTCGCTGCCGGGGCTGACGCCGGCTGTCCCTGGACACTTACCAGGAAAGCGCCAGCTCGTAAAGGACGCCGACCAAAGCCGAGCCTGTCAGGGCCAGCATCACGTACCACAAGAACACCGCGCGCCGCACCAGGGCAATCACGGCCACCGCGGCCGGAATGCTGGTCACCGCGCCGGCCGTCATGAACGCCAAGGCCGCGCCGGGCGCCATCCCCGTTTCCATCAGGCCCGCCACCACCGGCACGGCGGCATAGCCGTTGAGATATGCCGGCACGCCCACCGCCACGGAAAGGGGGATCGCCCACACGCTGTTCCCGCCCAGCCAGGTGCCCACCGCCTCCGCGGGCAGATAGGCGACCATCAGGCTTTCCAGCGCGAAGGCCAGAGCCAGCCACTTGGCGAGAAATACGGCCGTTTCCCCCGCGGTGCCCATGAACACCCCGCGGCGCGCAGGCTCGCGCCAAAAGCGCCACCGCGTTTCGGCGGGGCTGCGCAGGGGCGCGGCCGCGCAGCCGCCATCGCCGACACCCTCGCGCAGAGGCTGGGCGAACAGGCGCAACCGCAACGCGCCCAGGGTGCTCAGGCCTCCCAACAGGCCCATGCCGAATGCGGCAAGGGTCTTGGCGATCGCAAAGCCCCATCCGATTGCGCCGGCCGTGAGCAGGAACATGCCCGGATCCATCACGGGCGAGGAGAGCCAGAACGCCATGACCGGAGCGATGGGCACGCCCATGGTGAGCAGGGCCGCGATGAGCGGGATCACGCCACAGGAGCAGAACGGCGACAGCGCCCCGAAGAGCGAGGCGGTGACGATCATCGCATAGGGATTGCCGGAGAACACGCGGGCGATCAGATGATCGGCCCCGGCGGCCTTCAGGTAGGCCGCCAGTCCCACCGAGGCGACCAGATAGGGTGCGATGCCCACCAGGCTTGTCACGGTGAAGACCAAGCTCGCTTGCAGTTGCTGCGGTATCAGCGCCGCCACCGCCGCGAATAAAGCCAGCAGTGCCAACAGCGCCCGGTCCACCCGTGGGGCCTGGCGCCATACGCGTTCCAGGGTCAGGCTATGCAACGTCATCGATCATCCTCTCCGCCAATATGTCCGCCAATTTGAGAAAGGCAGCATGAAATACGCTTGATATCCGTTCCGGATGGGCTGTGCCGCCCGTCGGCTTGCCATCATTCGCCAATCGCTGGAACTCCAGCGCTCAGCCGCAGCAACCCCCTTG
>JACZVE010000356.1 GCA_022572825.1 SAR324 cluster bacterium | reverse complement strand
AACGGGCAACTTGATCTTCCATGAGGCTGATGTGCGGTGGTCGTCGTACAGCTCCTGAATGCGCGGCTCGTGGCTCACCGGCGGATAGGGAAACGGTTCGGCCTCCGGCTCCGTGGGGTCGACGCCCCGCTCGCCGTGGACGTAATACATCGCCTCGGCCTGTGTGTAGTAGGGCGCCAGATCCTCGTAGGTAATGGGCCAGGCGGGAGACACCCCGTCGTGGTGCCGCAGCTCGCCGAAATCCTCCTTGCGCAGACGGAACAGGGCCGCTCCGTACACCTTGGTATTGCCCCCCACGCAGTAGTGGATGCCGGGGTGGAACGGCTTGCCGTCTTTGTCGAGCCAGGTCTCGTGGGCCTTGTACTTGGACTCCACGAACACCTGACGCGTGTCCCAGTTGTCCTTCTCGCGCGGCAGAAAGCCGCCACGCTCCAGCAGCAGAATCCGCTTGCCGGAGGGCGCCAGGCGGTGGGCCAGCGTGCCGCCGCCCGCGCCCGTCCCGATGATGATCACGTCGTAGTGCTGCTCGCTCATTGCGTCGCTCCTTTGGCAAGAGGATCGATGCCCGCTTCGCGATACCCGCAGCGGAAGATGCACGGCCTGCGGTTGTGGTGGTGTAGCTTGGCGCACAACAGGCCGCCGCCGCGGTGCGCCACCTTGTAGATCGCGCCGGCCAGCAGAGCGCCCAGTACCGGCGCCACCAGGTACAGCCACAGCGGTTGCCAGACGTTGGCGATCGCAGCGGAGCCGAAGCTGCGGGCGGGGTTGAGGCTGGCGCCGGAAACGGGCGTCGCCACTACAATGATCAGCGCCAGGGAGATGCCCGCCAGAATGCCCGTGAAACGAGCCAGGCGCAGGTTGTTGACGGCGATCAGCACCACCGACATCAGAGCGAACGTAATTGCGACCTCCATGGCGAATGCCGCCCAGACCCCGGCCGCGCCGGGCACGGTAAGAATGAAGTTCACCGCGGGGTGCGCCGCCCACGACCCCATTAGAAGTGCCGCCACTGCAACGCCCAGCGTTGCTCCGAGGAACTGGGCTACGACATAGAATGCCGCATCCCAGGGCTCCACCCGCCCCAGCGCGAAGAACGTCAGCGTCACGGCCGGGTTGATGTGCGCACCGGAGGTTTGGCCCGGGGGCGAATAGACGAACGCCACCAGCGCGCCTGCCATGGATACCGCCATCACGACCCGCCGCGCCAACTCGGACGTCACCCACGCGCCGAGGGGAGACAGCGGGGCCCACAGCGCGCTCGCGACGATGCCCGCGACGAGCAGCACCCATGCCAAGCCGAGCAGCTCGTAGAGGTACATGGGCCAGTGGTTGCGCAGGGCGTACACCATGGTGGCGCCTCAGCCTCCCTCAGCGATGCCATACCGGCCGTCCCGGTCGTCCCGGAGGTCGCAAACCACCAGCCCGCTGGCGATTCCCGCGTGCAGGACGAGCTTCTCTCCCCCCTGATCGGTTGCGTCCCGGCTGATCCGGCGCACCCAGTCGCGCAACGCCAGCGCCGCCCGCACCGCCCGCGAGGCTTGCTGCAACAGGCATGAGAATGCCCAGGCGTCCACCCGGCAACAGCCGGGGTCGAGGGTCAGGCGCGCGTCCCCGTGTCTGAGCGTTGCATTGCCGATCAGCCCACGGACGCGATGCAGCGTGGCGGCGAGTGACCCTTGCGCTTTGTCACCCTCCGCCTCGGGCCAGAGGGATTCGGTGAGGTGTTCCACGGGCGCCGTTTCCCCGCCCAGCGCCACCAGCGCTTTCAGCAGCTCCAGGGGCTCGCGTTGCGCCTTGGCAGCGAAGCGAATGGGGTTCCCATCGATTTCGATGAGGAAACGGCCCAGGGAATAAATTTTTACGGATAATTGTTCAGATTCGGATAATGCCATGTCTCCACCCCCATGGAGATATGGGCCCGCTACCCAGTGTACCGGCTGGTCAATTCTTCATGCAGAGAATTTTTCCAAGGATTCTTTCCATTGCGAAGTCAGGCTAAAACCTAACACGGACAAGAGGTGAGGAGAAGGACTTGGGCAACCGCGGAAACAGCGCGCGGCTCGCAAGCATTTCTCAGGGCAGAGCCCCCGACCTGCCGGAGGCTTTCAGGAAGATCGCTCCGATCTTCGATCCACGCCTGTGATAACATCAATGCCGGGATCAACTCCGATCACGCCGCCCATTTGCAGCGGACGCCGGAGGATCGACAGGGGAAAAATCGCTTGAGGTGCGGGTGATGCGGGGAGGGAAGACGATAACGAGGGGATCGGCAAGTTCGCCTAAAGGCTGGATCCGGCGATTCGCGGTCGGAATGATATTGATCGCGGGGCTAACTGCGGCCGCGGCATCCATTTACGCGCAATCTCCCGCTTCCTCCCGTCCCGGTGCTCTTGCGGATGAACGCGCGACCCACCTGATGTATACGCTCACGCGGGGCAGCCCGGCGGACATCAGCCACGCCATGGGGGAGATCATCGCCGCCGCCGATGCGCGCTTTATCGCGGTATTCGTTGAAATCCTGCGGGCTATCCAGCTCGGCCTGTTGCCAAGGGAGCGTTATGAGCCCGGTTTGACGGCCCTGGCTTTGCTGAGCGGCAAATCGTTCCATGAAGATTGGGCGGCGTGGGTGGAATGGTATGGAGCCACCGACCTGGCGCCTCCCCCTGGCTTTACGTCCTGGAAAGGCGAGTTGCTTGCCAGGTTAGACCCCAGGTTCGCCGATTTTCTCAAAGACGATCACCCAAGCAACATCAGGGTGGAGGAGATTCAGTGGGGCGGGGTGGTGGTGGACGGAATACCCGCCTTGGACCGTTCCGCCATGATCCAGGCGGCGGAGGCCGCCTATCTGGAGGAGAGCGACCTGGTATTCGGCCTCAAGATCAACGGCGACGCGCGGGCCTATCCTCTGCGGATCATGGATTGGCACGAGATGGCCAACGATGTGGTGGGCGGCGTGCCGGTCTCGTTGGCTTATTGCACCCTCTGCGGAGCGGCCATCGCCTACGATGGCCGTGCCAGCGATGGTCAAACCTACACGTTCGGCTCTTCGGGATTCTTATATCGCAGCAACAAGCTGATGTATGACCGCCAGACTCACACCCTGTGGAATCAGTTCACCGGAGAACCGGTGCTGGGCAAATTGGCGGGAGGCGGGAGTGCGCCGCCACCTACGCTGAAATTACTGCCAGTGGTGTTGACCACCTGGGCCGACTGGAAAAGGCGGCATCCCGAAACCCTGGTGTTGGATGTGAACACCGGGTACCGGCGGCCCTATCGCCCCGGTGTCCCTTACGGCGATTATTTTTCCTCGTCAACCACCATGTTCCCCGTCTGGCAACGCAGGACGCTGCTGAAGACCAAAGCCTGGGTCTACGGTCTGCGCATCAACGGCGTGCCCAAAGCCTATCCCTTGCGGGTTCTCGTTAAGGAGCCGGTGATCAATGACGTATTGGCCGGCACACAGGTGGTGATCGTGGGAACCGGCAGCATATTGACCGTGGAGGGAACCCACCGCATCGCCGGCAAGGTCACCTATCGCAACGGCGGGGAGGTGCGCGCCTACGACAGGGGGGAATACGCGTTTCGGCCCGGGGAGCGCCGCGGTGTGCTGTTGGATGCGGCCGGACGCCCCTGGCGCATCACCGAAGATGCCTTGGTCGGGCCGGAGGGGGAACGCGCTCCCCGCATAGCCGGGCACCTGGCATACTGGTTTGGCTGGTATACGTTTTTCCCGAACACCCTGCTGCACGGCAGCCCGGACCAAGGATGATAAAAGGTGCATTCGCCTTGATCCGGATGACGCCGGCTTGTCAAAGTAGGGGCGAACGCCCGGTGTGCCTGCCCGCTGCTCGCCCGGACCTGACGATCCAGCTGTAGATTTACAA
>JACZVE010000355.1 GCA_022572825.1 SAR324 cluster bacterium | reverse complement strand
GCCGAATATGGAAGTACTTCTTTTAGGCTACTCCTATGCGCTGTAAATGAATTCAGGTTGTATCTTAGCGGCAAACTCCGCGACTCTCTTCCATGTCCTAATCGGCTCGGCGTACCCCGTTGATCCCCTTTCCAGATTGTAATCCTGTGTCGCGCTTTTGACTTCACCCATACATCGGAATAGCTTCGGAAAATCGCAATAGGAGGATTTGCGATGATCCTGGCGAAGACACTGGACGAGGCTCGGGCCAGCAGGCACAAGGGTGTGCTGCACAACGGGTGCGTTTACTGGCGTTCCGATTTCTTTGGCTCGCGATCCGGCCCGAAGGAGGAACCCCAGGGATTTTTGGTCGAGCAATCCCCCTCTTCGGTGGTGCCGCCCCATTTCCACCAGGAAGACGAGTTTCAGGTCGTGGTGCGCGGCACGGGGCGGCTGGGGCGCGATTTCCTGCAACCCCTGACAGTACACTACACCAATGCCTACACCGGGTACGGGCCGATCTACGCGGACGGTGAAGGGCTTTGCTATTTCACCCTGCGGGCCCGGCACGACCCCGGCGCCAGGTTCCTGCCAGAATCCCGCCCCCTGCAGAAAAAGGTGCCGCGCCGTCATCTGTTGTGCGGAGAGACCGCATCGCCGCAAGAAGCGGGGCTGCAGAACCTGGAGGGGACGAGGCTGGAGGAAGTACTGGCCCCACAAGAGGACGGGCTGGCCGCCTGGAAGGTGCGGATGGGGCCCGGCGCCGCGGACAGCCTCCCCGACCCCGAAAGAAGCGGCGGCCGGTATTTGGTGGTGATCAACGGGTCGCTGACACACGGGAATACCTCCCTGCCCCGCTGGTCCTGCCTCTTCATCTCCTCCGGCGAGGCGCCGGTGAATCTATCGGCCGGCCGCCAAGGGCTGGATGCCCTGCTGTTGCAATTTCCCCGGCTTCGTTGAGGGCTTCCTCCCGAACCAGCGAAATAAAAGGCAGGAGGACTTGGAGGTCTTTGGTGACTGTTGCCTCAAATAATGGGATTTACCAGACTGGTGCTGCGCGTGACGGGCGGGGTGGTCCTCTGGTAAGGCCGGCAGGAAAAACAATCGCCGAGTTCCGGTGCAATGGAGGACGATTGTCGGATCGGGCTCTTCCAACCCACGCGGTGCGGGGGTGATCTATGGCTAAACTCACCGGCTTCATAAAGGGAATCGGGAAAAGCGGACCAAGTGTGCACGACGTAATTTCCCTACTGGGCCAGCAGAAATCGGCAGTCCGCGTGGAGATCGAGAATACCCCGGTTTATTTTTATTCCAGCGTATCCCTTCGTATGGGTTCGGTGATGACGTCGGTCCCGAAATCGTTGAACAGCTATCTGGAAAAAGGCAAGTGGGTGCGACTGCAATTGAAAGAGCCGGAAAAACAAGAGCTACGGTTGGAAGTTCACGCGGCCAATCTTGCGGGTTCGGCGGAAAGGAACATTTTCTATTGCAAGCTTCCCAACGCCGTCCTGGATGAGGCCAAGCGGGCGGCAATCCGCCACGACACGGGCAAATTCAGAGTCTTTCTGGAGTTGGCCGGACACCCAGCCCCTTATCGCGTTCTCGATCTATCCAGTTCCGGTATCAAAATTCGCCTCAACTCGGAAGATAACAAATCCCTTTTCAAGGTCGGCGAATTCTTGAACACGCCAGCCAGAATCTCCTTGGAAAACAAGGCCTCGGTGGAATTGCAGGATTTGATGCCCCGATTCTGCTCTCAGGACGAGGTGGGTTTGGAGATGGTGGCGAGGGAGGGCAAGTCCCGCACGATTCTAAAGATCTTGCTGGAATACCTCGACAGTCAAGTAAAGATCACCTCCCAGCAATCCTCCCAATCGTCCTGAGCCTGACTCGGCGGGGCGGCTGCAATTGAAGTGGGATTCTGAAGCAGCACACACGGACGGAAAATAAATCCAGCTAAGACCGGACAGCTCGCTGGGGAACACACAACCTGCCCCCGCTCCCCTTTCTCCGGTGCGGACTCACCGTAATATGGGGCGGTGGGCGGCAATTCGGACAGTCAACGGGATCTTTAATCCGAGATATTCCACCTGATTTCATCACCTGCCGCGTGTTATGATTCTGTTAGGATTTTTCTGATACCGCTTCTGATCGAACGACGACGATGACCATGGGATCCCGGCTCAAGGAATGGAATCTTGCCGCCTTCCTAGCGGGCATCACAGCCTTCGTCTGGTATGCTTTCGGGGCACTTCCCCTACACATCGCCGTTTCCCAGCAACTTGAACTCACGCCCACGCAAACCTCCAGTTGGGTATTTATCGTCTGGTTCAGCGGGGCGCTGTTCTCCATCGCCCTGAGTCTGGTTTACCGTCAACCGATCCCGATCACATGGACCATTCCCGGGCTGATCTACCTGGGCACCCTGGCCGGGCGATTCACCTTCGCCGAGATCGTCGGGGCCAACATGATGGCCGGGGTGCTGTTTCTCGTACTGGCGCTCCTGCGGATGGGCGAGCGGATCATGAAGTGGCTACCCCTGCCCATTGTGATGGGCATGTTCGCCGGGAGCATTTTCGTCTACGTGACCCGGACGGTCGTGGTGATCGTGGAGGATGTGGCGGTGGCGGGGGTCACCGTGGGAGGGTACCTGCTTGGGCGCGCCATCGGGAGCCGGAAGGTGCCCCCCGCCGGACTGGCCGTGGTCTTCGGCTCCGCGGCGGTGGCATTCACCTCCTCGGTCGACGTGGGCGCGCTGCCGTGGACCCTGCCCGAGGTGTCCATGCCGGGCATGCGGTTTTCCTTCGCGGCCTTCGTCGCGGTCACGCTCCCCATGGTTCTGCTGGCACTGGGGCTGGGCAACGTGCAGGGTTTGGGATTCCTGCTGGCGCAGGGTTACCGGGCTCCCCTGAACACGGTGACCGTCGCCACGGCCCTGTGCTCGCTGGTCAATGCGGCCTTCGGGGGTCACCCGGCGACGGTGGCGCGCACGGGAGCGGCCCTGCTGGCGGGGCCGGAAGCCGGGCCGCTTCAGTCCCGCTATTGGGGGTCGGTGACGGCCTCGGCGCTCACGATTCTCATGGCTCTGGGGGCAAGCACCGTGGCGGCGCTGGTCGGCATGCTCCTTTCGAAGCGCATGACCGGTGAAGGATCTAGGGCATGAGAGCCACTACGGGCTGGCCCGTGGCGCCAATGTCTCCGAAGGCAGCTCACCGAAGAGCGTCTTGTAATCCTTCGCAAAGTGTCCCATGTGCCAAAATCCCCATGTGTTGGCCACCGCTTGTACGCTGGTTTCAGGGAGGGACATTCTTTTGAGGTCATTGCGAACGCGGTTAAGACGAACGGACTTCAGATAAAGAGCAGGCGACGTATCGTAGATGGTATGGCAGGCGTAACTGAGGGTTCGCTCACTCGCATGCGTGATTTCGCAGAGGTCAGCTATCGAGGGGGCATCATCCGGGTTCTCCTGAAGGTATTCCTCTGCTGCTTCCACTACCTTTTGGCGCCGCACCAGCGAGGCTCTCGAGCGACGGTGATTGCCGGGCCAATTGAGGATTGTGGCCAGGAACGGGCTTATAGCGCAGGGGGTGGGAATATGAATGCCGGACAGCAGACTTATGGCCTGTTATGTCAAGCCGGTCTCGAAAATGTCCAGATACGTGTTGCGGTCGTTGCCTTGCCGCCTGCCCATCCTTTTCTGCGCTTGGCCATCCAATTTGCCACGTCGCTCCGCCAGCGTATTGTTGAGGGGGGCTTCTTAACCGAGCAAGAGCTAGATGATGCGATAAAGGCATGTGAGGTGAGTGCGCAAGACCCCGGGACATTCGGCATATCGTTTCTCGTGACCCAAGTGTGGGGGCGGAAACCTCAGGCCTAGGGTGAGTTGGTTTCCAATCGGACAGTCTACCGAATGTCTGT
>JACZVE010000354.1 GCA_022572825.1 SAR324 cluster bacterium | reverse complement strand
TCGGTTCAGGCTGTTGTCCTGACTCTGAATTTCCTGCAAAATATAAAGGAATGCGATTGGTTTTGATGCCCTCGGCAACACCTCACCCCGCGGGCTGACGCCCGCTGCCCCTCTCCGCGGTGTCTTTCGACAGGAGAGGGGCGACCAAGCGGGTATATAGCGGGGAACTCTCATCGGTAGCTCCCCCTCTCCCGGTGTTCCGTATAGACACCCGTCGGAGAGGGGGAGAAACGCGAGTCGGCGAGGGAGAAACGCGAGCTAGCGAGCGTTTCACAGGGCCTCAGGATCGCGACCAAACCCCATTGGAAGTAAAGAATGACAGAGGATCGACGTAGGGGGGTGAGGTTCTTACTGTAAAACATCAGCAACTCAGAATAATTCTGCTCGCCTGACAGTCCTTACGATGAATTATTGAACGAATTTACAAGTCACTACACTGACGTCCTTACCGCCAATTCTGCCGCACCCATGAGTCCCAGCCATATCGCCATCCGAAATCCGGCGCCGGTGTTCATCCTGGTGCTGATGATCGTCACGCTGGGCATCTCCGCCTACTTCAGCCTGCCTCGCGAGGCTGCGCCGGATATACAGGTTCCGCTGCTGATCGTCACCCTTGCCTTCCCCGGCGCGTCACCGGAGGACGTGGAGTCGCTGGTGACGCGGAAAGTGGAAGTGCTGTTGCAAAACGTCGACAACCTCAAAGAGCTGAAGTCCACTTCGGCGGAAGGCGCGGCAACCTTTACGCTGGAGTTCGAATTGGGCTTCGACGTGGACGACGCGCGCGTCAAGGTGCGGGAAAGGCTGGATGAGGTGCGCCCCGACCTGCCGGACGACGTCGAGGACCCCATCATCTCGGAGATCAATTTATCCGAGCAGCCCATGATCATTATCAACCTGGCCGGCGAGGTGGGCCTGGTGGCGCTGAAGGAGGTGGCCGATGACCTGAAGGACGATATCGAGGCGATCGCCGGCATTCTGGAGGTGAACCGGGCCGGCGGATTGGAGCGCGAGGTCAAGGTCTACGCGGACCCCGAAAAGCTGCGCTACCACCGGATTTCGCTGGGCCAACTTTCCACGGCGGTCGAGTTCGAGAACACGAATATTCCGGGGGGCACGCTGGAGATGGGGCCCACCAAGTACCTGATCCGCGTGCCCGGGGAGTTCAAGACGGCCGATGAGATCAACGACGTCGTCGTTGCCGCTCCGGATCAGGTGCCGGTGTTCGTGCGCGATCTGGCGCGGGTCGTGTTCGGGTTCAAGGAGACCACCAGCCGCTCCCGGCTCGACGGCGAGGAATCGGTCTCGCTGGTGGCAATCAAGCGCTCCGGGGAGAACCTGCTGCGCATCCGCGATGAGATTCGACAGCTCGTGGCCGACTATGCCCGGCGCTATGAAGGCCGCATCCGCTTCAGCATGCTCGCGGACCAGGGCGAATTCGTCGAGCGGATCGTGCGCGACCTGGAGAACAACATCATCAGCGGCTTTTTGCTGGTGTTCCTGGTGCTGCTGGTGGTGATGGGAAAGCGCAACGCCCTGTTCGTGGCCACGGCCATTCCCATGTCCTTCCTGCTGACCCTGGTGGTGATGCAGATGCTGGGCTTCACGCTGAACTTCGTGGTGCTGTTCAGCCTGATCCTGGCCCTGGGCATGCTGGTGGACAATGCGGTGGTAGTGGTCGAGAACATCTATCGCCACATGCAGAGTGGCAAATCCCGCGTCCGCTCCGCCATGGACGGCATCAGCGAAGTCGCGGTGCCCGTCACCACCTCGACGATCACCACGCTGGTGGCCTTTGCACCGGTCATCTTCATGCCGGGGATCGTGGGCGAGTTCATGACCCACCTGCCCCAGACCCTCATCGTCGCGCTGAGCTCCTCGCTATTCGTGGCGCTGATCATCAGCCCGGTACTCTGCGCCACGCTGATGGGGGTGCGCCGCAGCCGCCTGGCCGAGGGCGATGACCTGGCGGTGGTGCAGCACTCGCGCATCCTGCGCGCGTACCGTGTGGTGCTCGAGCGTGCGCTGCGGTTCCGCTGGCTGGTGTTGGCGGGCGTGGCGCTACTGTTCGTGGCCGTGATGGCCTCGTACGCGGCCACGACGTTGAAACGCAAAGGGGTGGAGTTCTTTCCCGAAACCGAGCCCCGCACCACCACCGTCACCATTACCGCGCCGGTGGGCAGCACCCTGGATGTATCCGACGCCTTTGTCCGCAGGGCGGAAGCGGCGGTGGCGCCTCACCGGGCGGAGATGACCGCCTCGGTCGCCAACATCGGCCAGCGCCGGGGTTTCGGCAGCGGGCAAGGCGGCAGCGCCACCAGCCACCTGAGTTACCTGACGATCGAGTTTCCAGACTGGGAGCACTGGACGCGCCGCCCCTCCGAGGTTATCGGCTCGCTCCGCAGCGACATCGGATCCATGGCCGGCGCCCAAGTCAAGGTGAGCCAGCACAAAATGGGTCCGCCCACGGGTGCCGCGGTGAACATCGAGGTGCGGGGCGAGGCGTTCGCGCAGATGCTGGCGGTCACGGAGCAGATCAAGCGGCGCATCAGGGACACCCCGGGCCTCATCAACCTGTCCGACAATTTCGACCGCAGCCGCCCGGAAATCCGCGTGCTGATCGATCGCGAGAAGACCGCCCGCCTGGGACTGAGCACGCGCGACGTGGGCCTCACCGTGCGCACCGCCTTCAACGGCCGCAAAGTTTCCAAGTTGCGCCAGGGCAGGGAGGAATACGACATCATCGTGCGCCTGGACGAGCGGTTCCGGCTGGAGCCGGCCCAGTTGGCCCAGCTGCACCTGCGCACGCCCAGCGGTGAGCTGGTGGCGCTCAGCGAGTTGGCGCGCATTACCACCGGCCCCGCCTACGGCTCGCTGAGACACATCAAGCTGGACCGCGTCATCACCATCTCCGGCGACGCCGCGGAAGGAACGCCCGGCCCCGTGCTGCTGAACAGGGTGCGCCAGCGGCTGGCCGGTCTGCAACTGCCGGAGGACGTTTCCATCCGCTACACCGGGGAGAACGAGGAGCGGGAGAAATCCCAGGCATTTTTGCTGAAAAGCTTTTACATCGCCCTGTTCCTGATCTTTCTGGTGCTGGTGACCCAGTTCAACTCCGTCGCCACGCCCTTCATCATCATGAGCTCGGTGGTGCTCTCCCTGATGGGCGTGTTCATCGGCCTGATCATTCACGACCGGCCCTTCAGCGTGGTGATGGGCGGCATCGGGGTAATTTCCCTGGCCGGCATCGTCGTCAATAACGCCATCGTCATGATCGATTTCATCAACCAGGTGCGCCGCCGTGGCTATGCCTGCGACGAGGCGGTAGTGCTGGCGGCAATGGTGCGCCTGCGGCCCGTGCTGCTGACCGCCGTGACCACCGTGCTGGGATTGCTGCCGGTGGCCATCGGCATGGACATCGATTTCTACCGCTGGCCCATCGTGATCTTCGGCAGCGAGGGCGGTACCTTTTGGGTGCCGATGGCGCTGGCGGTGATCTATGGCCTGGCCTTTGCCACCGTGCTCACCTTGATCGTGGTGCCCGTGCTCTACTCCACCGTCGAAGGATCCAAGCGCGACCTGGGCGGGCTGATGCGGCGCCTGCTGAGCCGGGAAGCGCATGCCGGGGGTTAGTACTACTTTGTTAGATCTAACTGCAGATAGACGCAGATAAACACAGGTAATAACTGCCTATCTCCGTTGGCCACGGTAGGCGACTGATAGGACCCTTTGTCGCGCAGTTGTGGTGATCGTTCTTTTCCTCACCCCCGGCCCCTCTCCACGCTGTGGAGAGGGGTGACTTCCGACGAGTGGCCGGTGCGAGGTAATGATTTCACTGCGTTTTTCAATGTAGGCGGCTCCCCTCTCCATGAAATGGAAGGGGAGAAACGCGAGCCGGCGAGCGTTTCACAGGGC
>JACZVE010000353.1 GCA_022572825.1 SAR324 cluster bacterium | reverse complement strand
TAGCCGTTACGGCTTTGAGTAAGTTCCCTTTCACCAGCACAATGTCTCCGGACTCGATAGCAATATCAGAGCCAGTGCCCATAGCAATACCGATGTCAGCTGTGGCAAGGGCTGGAGCATCATTGATCCCATCTCCAACCATGGCAACAAATTCTCCTGCTTTTTGTAGTGCTTTAATCTTTTGAACTTTTTCCTCTGCGCTGGTTGACAGTAAATTGAAAGCCTGTTCCAGACCGACGAACGAATTTCGCAGGTCGGCTTCCTTCTTTTTCTTTTTCTTGGCCTCGCCTCCGCCTGGTAGCTCGAGTTTGAACGCTTTTCCCGCTTCCTTCATGTCCTTGGTGGTTTTTTTCAGCTGCTTTCCGAACTCCGGGACAAACTTATCCCGGTCGCCACGAGCCCGGCACGGGAGAGATCAATTATCCCAACCTGTTCCGGTTCATTGACGAGTCGGGCTACGACGGCTGGATCGGCTGCGAATACATTCCGGCCGGCAACACCGAGGAAGGACTGGCCTGGGCCAAGCCGTACTTATAGGCGGCCACAGATGAACGCTGATGGAAACTGATATTGGCCGCGTCAATTCGCGCTACACACATTCTGCAATTACCGACCGCATCATCGGCTGCTTCTACCGCGTGTACAACGGACTCGGTTTCGGCTTTCTCGAATCCGTCTACGAGCAGGCACTGCTGATCGAGCTAAAGGAAGCAGGCCTTGCGGTGCAAGTGCAGGCGCCCGTCAACGTAAGCTACCGTGGGCGGGAAGTTGGTGATTTCAGGGCAGACATCGTGGTAGAGGGAGCCGTGCTGTTTGAGCTAAAGGCGGCGCGCCAGCTGGAGCCCGCATTCGAAGCACAAGTGCTGAATTATCTTCGCGCAACCGATCTGGAAGTTGGGCTTCTGCTGAACTTCGGACCGACGCCCGAAGTCAGACGCTTCATTTACGACAATCAGCGCAAGCAATTATCAGTTACATCAGTGTAAATCAGTGGCCAATCCATTTCAGGAGCGACACATGGCGGAATTAGGATTTATCGGCATCGGCATCATGGGCAAGCCCATGGCGGGTCACCTGCTGGCAGCCGGGCACACCGTGCATGTCTACGACATCGTGCCGGCGGGGGTCGACGAGCTTGTAGGCAAAGGGGCCGTCAAGTGCGCCAGCGGCAAGGAAGTGGCCGAAAAAGGCGAGATCATCTTCGTGATGGTGCCCGATACGCCGGACGTGGACAACGCGCTGTTCGGTGCCGGCGGGGTGGCCGAGGGCGTCAGCTCCGGCAAGATCGTCGTGGACATGAGCTCCATCTCCCCGGTGGAAACCAAGCAGTTCGCCGCCAGGCTGGCCGAGAAGGGCGTGGACATGATCGACGCTCCCGTTTCGGGCGGGCAAGTGGGCGCCGAGAACGCGGCCCTCTCGATCATGGTGGGCGGCAAGGAGCAGGTGTTCTCCAAGGTGCGTCCCTACTTCGAGCTGATGGGCAAGAACATCAACCTGGTCGGGGGCAACGGGGACGGCCAGACCGCCAAGGTGGCCAACCAGATCATCGTCGCGCTGACCATCGAGGCGGTGGGCGAGGCTCTGCTCTTTGCCTCCAAGGCCGGGGCCGACCCGGAGAACGTGCGCCAGGCGCTGTTGGGCGGCTTCGCCCAGAGCCGCATCCTGGAGGTGCACGGGGAGCGCATGATCAAGCGCACCTTCAATCCCGGCTTCCGCATCCGCCACCAGCAGAAGGACCTCAACAACGCGCTCTCCGCCGCCCGCGTGCTGGGCCTGTCCCTGCCGGGCACCGCCAACGCCCAGGAATTGTACAACGCGGTTGTGGCGGACGGCGGGGCGGATCTGGACCATTCCGCCCTCGTCACCGCGCTGGAGCGCATGGCCAAGCACACGGTGGCGTGAACGGGGGCGGGAGTCCCGATCTGGCCGTCGTCTGGAAGGCTCGCCCGCCACACCTGGCTGGCTGGGGTGGCCCGCTTCGCGCTGTCCGCTCGATCCGCCGTGTCACTCTATTGGCAGAGCAGCGTTGGAAGAGCGGCCACCCATGAGAAAGGGGAATAATGCAGATCACGGTGATCGGTGCCGGCAACATCGGCTCCATCCACGGCGCCAACCTGGCGCGCATCGGAGCGCAAGTTACGCTCGTCGACGTGCTCGAGGAACACGTCGATTCCATCAACGAGCATGGCCTGCGGATCGACGGTGTCGACGGCGAGTACACCGTGCACCTGCCCGCCACCACGGATCCGGCCGCCGTGCCGCCCAGCGACGTGGCCTTCATCTGCGTGCTCGGCTACCAGACCCGTGAGGCCGCCCAAACGGCCAAGGCGGTGCTCAAGGACGACGGCTTCGCCATCACCCTGCAAAACGGGCTGGGCAACCTGGAGGTGCTGCTGGAGGTGCTGGGCCACGGGCGCGTGGTGGGCGGGCTCGCTTACCACAGCGCGGACAACCGCGGACCCGGGCAGGTCTCCCATACCAAGAAGGGTGTGACCTATCTGGGCGAGCTGGACCGCACCCGCACGCCCCGCGTGGAGGCGCTGGCCGAGCTACTGGAGCAGGCCGGCATGCAGCCGCAGATCTCCGACGACATCCTCACCACGATCTGGAACAAGTTCGTGCTCAACTGTGCCGTCAACGCGCTGTGTGCCGTCACGAACCTGCGCCCCTGGAATATCCAGGAGGTGCCGGAGCTGGACCAGTTTCAGACCGGCATCATCACGGAAGTGCTCGCGCTGGCCAAGGCGAGCGGCATCCGACTGCCGGACCCCGATCCCCTCGCCACTATCAAGGCCCACAGCGCCAGGGGCTCCAATCGCCCCTCCATGATGCAGCAGATCGCGCGCGGGCAGCCCACCGAGATCGACACCCTCAACGGCCACGTCGTGCGCGAAAGCGAGCGCCTGGGCCTCCGGGCGCCCTGCAACGATGCCCTGACCCGCCTCGTCAAGGGCCGCCAGCACGCGCCCCAGCGCCAGTCGCCGGAGTAGCCGCAGCGCGCGTTATCTGCCGCCCGACCCAAGCTCACGCGTCCGGTGAGGAGGCCGCTTTTCCCTTGGAGGCGGAATGGAGTAAGATGGGCGCACGATGGCCGGTGGGCGGCGAGCGAGCGCCCCCGCGCGGCCGTGAATTCCACCACCACCCGGAGCCCAACCCCATGCACCTGCCCGAACCCCAACCGGAACGCCTGGCCAAGCGCGGAGCCGTCGTCAAGGCACTGCTGGGTGCCTTGCCGAGCGACTGCGTGCTGCACTCCGACTCCGATCTGGTGGTCTACGAGACCGATGGGTTGCCCGCATACCGGCAGAAGCCCATGGCCGTCGTGCAGCCCCGCAGCACGGCCGAGGTCTCGCAGGCGATGAAGGTTCTTCACGGGCTGGACATCCCCATGGTGCCCTGGGGGGCGGGCACGGGGCTTTCCGGGGGCGCGCTGCCCCTGGCCGACGGGGTGACGATCGCCCTTTCGAAGATGAACCGGATCGTGGAGATCGACCTGGAGAACCGCTGTGCGGTGGTGCAACCCGGGGTCACCAACCTGCGCATCACTCAGGCGGTACAGCAAGACGGCTTCTACTACGCGCCGGACCCGTCCAGCCAGATCGCCTGCTCCATCGGCGGCAACGTGGCGGAAAACTCCGGCGGCGTGCACTGCCTGAAATACGGCATGACCACGAACAACCTGCTGGGCCTGGAGGTGGTGCTGGCCGACGGCGAGGTGGTGCGGGTCGGCGGGCGCGGCTACGACGATCGCGGCTACGACCTGATGGGCGTCCTCACCGGCTCGGAGGGCCTGCTTGCCATCATCACCGAAGTCATCGTGCGCCTGTTGCCCAAGCCGGAGGCGGCCAGGGTCCTGCTGGCCGTGTTCGACAGCTCGGAGGAGGCCGGCCAGGCCGTCGCGGACGTGATCGGGGCCGGCATGGTGCC
>JACZVE010000352.1 GCA_022572825.1 SAR324 cluster bacterium | reverse complement strand
AGGGCCGGTTCGAGGACGCGGAAAAACTTGTCCGCGCTTCCATCGACATTTTCGACCGCATAGGCGTCAAACCGAATTCGGTCACACTCGGCATTACACGGCGCACGCTGGCGGACATCTACGTCGGCCAGGCCCGCTGGCAGGAAGCCCAAAAGGTCTATGACGCGCTTGCCCGCGACCTTGCCGGACGGCCGGTGGGGCTGGCGCAAATCTTCGATGCCAATCTGAACTGGGCGATACCCCTCGTCCGCCTGAACCGTGGCGCAGAGGCCGTCAGGCGACTGGAAAAATCCCACGCCACGTTCGTTAAGCGCGTCGGTGAAAACCACTACGCCGCGGCGGAAGCACGCGGCATGCTGGCCAGCGCCCTGGCAGCCACCGGCCAGACGCGCCAAGCGCTTGATGCCTTCACCAAGGCGGTGCCGGCCCTGCTTTCGCGGGACAATCTGTCCGAAGGCGAGGGTGCGTCCACCTCGGGGCGGCTGATGCCCGAGTTCTATATCCGCAAGGAGTTGGGCGATGCCCCGCAGCGGATATTCCGCCGTGTGGGCTTCAGCGGCAACCACTCCAAGACGATCGCCCTGGTGCAGTCCGGCGCCTACCAGGCGGGCGCGGTCAATTACAAGGTGTGGGAGAACGAGACGAGGGCGGGCAGGATCGACCCCAGCAAGGTGCGCATTATCTGGCGCACACCGACCTATCCCGATTACAACTGGTCCGTGCGCGGCGACGTGGACCGGGTCTACGGTGCCGGCTTCACCAATCGGGTGAAGGAGGCGCTGTTGGCCATGAAGGAGCGCAGTCTGCTGGATGCGTTCCCGCGAAGGAATTTCATACCGGCGACCAACGCCGATTACGTCGTCATCGAGAACACCGCAAAGTCGATCGGGCTGATCGAGTAGCCATGCCTCTGTTCGAGTTGTCGGGCGCGAACATCGCCTATGACGGTGCAAACGTCCTTAACGACGTCACGCTGAAGATCGAGCGGGGAGAGCGGGTGGCGCTGGTGGGTCCCAGCGGCGCGGGCAAGTCCACGTTGCTCAACACGTTGTACCGGCAGCAGGCAGCGCGAGCCGCGTTGGTCCCGCAAGAGTATGCGCTGGTGCGGAGCCTTTCGGTGTTTCACAACGTCTACATGGGACGCCTCAACCGGCATTCCAGCGCCTACAACCTGCTCAACCTGCTCTACCCACTCCCGCGCGAGATTGCCGCCATCGAGCCGTTCCTCGCCATGGTGGATCTGGCCGATAAACTGGGCACCCCGGCCGGCGAGCTTTCCGGAGGGGAGCAGCAGCGCACGGCCGTCGCGCGGGCGCTGTATCAGGGGGGCCAGGTGCTGCTCGCTGATGAGCCGGTGTCTTCGGTGGATCCGCTGCAATCGCGCCGGGTGCTGGACGCGATCACCGGCGCGCACGAGACGGTCGTGCTGGCGATGCACGACGTGGAACTGGCCCTGGAATACGCGCAACGGCTGATCGGCCTGAAGGACGGCAGGGTGTGGTTCGACCAGCCCACCGATGGCATGCGAGCCGCCGACCTGAACGAATTCTACGGCCAGGAATGAGCCATTCGGCCACCTTCAAGACCAGCGTCGCCTTTCTGCTCTCCGCACTGGCGCTGTTGCTGGTGGCGGATCTGGAGATTTCCACGCTCGATCCGTGGGCCGAGTTGGGGCGGATGGCGCTGGGTGCCGTCACGCCGAAATTCCTGGCCATCGAGGAGCTGGGCTGGGCGCTGCTGATGACGGTGGCCTTCGCGTTCGCCGGCGTGACGGTGAGTGCGGCCGTCGGCTTCGGTCTGGCGATGGTGTTTCATCTCAGGGCGGTACGGTGGGGCTGCGCCTTCGTGCGCGCCATTCACGAGCTGTTCTGGGCGCTGATATTCCTGCAGTTTCTGGGGCTTAACGCCATCACCGGATTGCTCGCCATCGCGGTGCCGTACGCCGGCACGTTCGCCAAGGTGTACGCGGAAATCCTGGAGGAAGCGGACAATACGCCAACCAAGGCGCTGCCGGCGGGCACGCCGCTGATCTCCGGGTTCTTCTTTGCCCGGCTGCCCCAGGCCTGGGCGCGCGTGCGCAGCTACACCGCCTATCGTATGGAATGCGGGCTGCGCTCCAGCGCTGTGCTGGGCTTTGTCGGCCTCCCCACCCTGGGCTATCACCTGGAATCCTACTTCGCCCAGGGGCAATACTCGCAGGTGGCCGCGCTGCTGATGCTCTTCTACCTGCTGATCGCCTCGTTGCGCTTCTGGATGCGCCCCAGGCTGCTGTGGGCCTACGCCATCGCCGCCGCCGTGCTGATCTACGGTCCTCTCGACATTTCCTGGGTCAACGTGGTGCGGTTTTTCACCCACGACATCGTCCCCGCCCCGCTGCGCGCGGCAAGCCTGACCGATCCGGGCACCCTGTCCGCCCTGGCGGGTTGGAGCGCGAGCCTGGTGCGGGAGCAGGCTCTGCCGGGCATCGTCAACACGGTGGTGCTGACGCAGATCGCGCTGGTGGGCACCGGAATCGTCACCCTGCTGGTGTTTCCGCTCGTCTCGCGCCAGTTTCTGGGCGCCTTCGGGCGCGGCGCCGGTCACGTCATCCTGGTCGTGGTGCGCTCCACGCCGGAATACATCCTGGCCTATCTGTTCCTGCAGCTATGGGGCCCCTCCATGCTGCCCGCCATCCTGGCCCTGGCGCTGCACAACGGCGCCATCATCGGGCACCTGATCGGGCGCCACTCCGATGAGATCGTGCTGCGTCCGGACGCCTCGCGCGGGCTCAACCGCTACGGCTACGAGATCCTGCCGCGAATCTACCCGCAGTTCCTGGCTTTCCTGTTCTACCGCTGGGAGGTGATCATGCGGGAAACGGGCATCCTGGGCATCCTGGGCATCGCCACCCTGGGCTTCCACATAGACAGCGCCATCGCGGACATCCGCCTGGACCGCATGCTGTTCCTGATCCTCGTCACCGCCGGGCTCAACATCGCCGTGGATGCCTTCTCCCGCAACCTCCGCGCACGGCTGCGGCTCAGCACCGCGGCCAAGGTGAGTTGAGGGGGGAAGCAAAGATTGATTCTGTTAACGCCCATCGGCCGGCCGGAATCGAGTGAAGCGACCGCCGGCCCCTGCGCACCGCTCCCGCTGCGGAGGAGCCGCGTACGCAGCTACTGCGCGTCGGCGGCACAGCGGAAGCCGATGGTGTCATACGAGGTTGATGGATTTATCTTGTCCCGGGAGGCGGAGGCCGTTTCACTGGCGCCGCTCTTCCAGGAGCCGCCCCGCACTACCTTTTCATTCCCGCTTTCAGGGCCGGTTGGGTTGTTCTCACTTAATCCCTGGAATCCTCCATACCAGTCGTTGACCCACTCGGCCACGTTGCCATGCATGTCATGGATGCCCCAGGGATTCGGTTTGTATTTTTTTACAGGGGCAATTTCTAAACTATCATCTTTATCCACCCACCCCAGCGAATAACCCCCAGCACAAACCCCTCCACAATAATTCCCATAATTCATTAGTAAATTGGAGTATTTTCCAAATGAATATTTTGTTGTCGTTCCGGCCCTTGCCGCATACTCCCATTCCGCTTCGGTGGGCATGCGCTTGCCGACCTTTTTGCAATACTCCTGGGCCTGAAACCAGGTCACTTTTTCCACGGGTTGATTGGGAGCTTTATCCCTGCTGGGGTTGAATTTCATGATATTTTGGAACTTCTGTTGCGTGACTTCGGTCTGATCGAGGTAAAAACTCTGCAGGGAGACGGCGTGCACGGCATCGGTGGACACCTCCTCGTTTCCCATTTGGAACGTTCCTGGTTTGATGCGCACCATCCCCGGAGGCGCCTGTACCGCCGTGGGCCGCGCCGTCACGGCGCCCAAGCGTAGCAACTTGTGCAGCGCTACGCTGACAAATTGCCCTTTGGGATACTGTTCAAGAT
>JACZVE010000351.1 GCA_022572825.1 SAR324 cluster bacterium | reverse complement strand
GCCGCCCCCTGCACCCCGGAATAGTTCTATATAAACAGCTTACTAAGAATTACGATGAAATATCTCAACCTCAGTATTCGGGGGGCGCGGAGGGACTAGTTCCCCCGCATTCGCTTTGCTTCGGATAAATCACAGCCCTTTTAATATAGTCGTATTAGGAGGAAGGCGACCGCATCGCCGCCTTCAGCTCCGCCAGTGAGGTTGGCCAGTTAAACTCCGCGTGCAAGTCCACCTCCCGCATGAAGGCCCGCTTGGACTCCTGATCGCTGTGCTTGAAACTGCGCAGGGCAAAAGCCTTGGCGATCTCGAGCACGGCGGGGTTCCCCTGCTTGCTGCGTACGAATGCCTCGTATCGCTGCTCAACGCTCTTGGGAGTCGAGGCCTCATCGAACAGCTTGCTTTGGCTGCCGTTGGTGTAGAGGGGCCGCGCAAATGAACGTATGAATTCCAGCCGCTGCGGGTACGGAAACATGGCGGCTTCGATCGCCTGGCAGAATTCCTCGAATCCATACGGGGCGAAGGGCGCCACTTCGGTGATAATCGGGAGCAACTGCCGCCGGAACTCGTTGTAACGGCGGCTTCTCTCTTCCTCGCTCAAGCGCGCGTAGCGGAGCCGCGCCTCGTTCAATTCCGCGATCTGCACCGGCTCTACCAGGACGGCCAGCAGCGGTGTCACGTCCTGATTTTCCGGGGCTTCCAACGCCGCCATGCCGACGACGGGGGGTTTGCGCGCGGTGGCGCGGGCGATTTCCAGCATGTGCCCCGCCAATGCGTAGAGCTCGAAGCGCCCCACCGTGACGGTCAATATGTCCCGCGAGAGGGTGGAAAGCGTCGCCTCGATGCGCTCCAGGGTCAGGTGCTCGGAATCTGCCAGGCTGCGGGTCAGAGCGGTGCGATGATCGTCGATGGCGCGCAACACGGCCGTCAAATGTGCCTGCCCGGCGGGCGATTGCACGAAGGATACGGCAGCCAGTTGTATGCGGGATGCCAGCCACAGCACCCCCTGCTGCAGCGGGGTGGCTGCTTCCGCCGCGGCAAAATCCAGTTCCCGGTAAAGATGCTCCAGTTGGGCCGGAATTTCGATGGAGCGAAAGTGCCGGGCGCGGGCCCGCAAGACCTGCCGGTAGACCTGGTCCAGATGTTCGGGGCTTTGCACATCGTCGTAGAGAATGGCGCCTCCCTCGCGCGCCAGCACGTCCAGGCCCGCTTCCCGGAATCCTTGCAGATCCCCCCAGTTTTCCCTCAGCGGCACCACCAGCGCCCGCAGCACGCCGATTGCGACGGAGCGGGTCTTGCCGGCCAGCAAGGCTTCCATCGGCTTGGCACTCCCTCTTGTGCGCTGCGCGAGATCCGCGGACGCATATGGGGCAGCTTATCGGTTCCGCGGCGCGGATTCAACCGCGGCCGGATGCGGGTAGTGTCTCTGTTAAATTATTTCCGATCGCCGCCGCGGACTTCCCTTCGGCTGCGCCCTTCGACAGGCTCAGGACAAGCTCAGGACAGGCGAGACGCCCGCTACGTGGGCTCCTCAGCCACGCGGCTATGTGAGATACCCGGCACAAACGGATTCCACGGGCCGCGTTCCTGGGGAGGTCTTCTCGGAAGGCCGTCTCGAAGGGCGCGACCCATCGATACATCCTGAACTTCGCGGGTGATGATTCGCAAACTGACACACCACCGGGATGGGAGCCGCCCGGCGTATCGCGGGGAGGGCGCATCAGGAGCGCCGCGTCCGGATGCCCAGCTCCCGCAACTGTTGCTCGTCCACCGGTGCGGGCGCGTCCACCATCAGATCGGCCGCTTTTTGCGTCTTGGGAAAGGCGATCACGTCCCGGATCGAACTCGTGCCCACCAGGAACATGACGATGCGGTCGAATCCCAAGGCGATCCCGCCGTGGGGCGGGGCGCCGTGCCGCAGGGCGTCCAGCAGAAATCCGAACCGCTCACGGCTATCGGCCTCAGGCAACCCCAGCAGCTTGAAGATGCGGGCCTGCAGTTCTTGGGTGTGGATGCGGATGCTGCCGCCGCCCAGCTCCACGCCGTTGAGCACGATGTCGTAGGCCCGCGAGCGGATCTTGAGGGGATCGCCGGCCTCATAGGCCTCCAGGTCCTCCGGCACGGGTGAGGTGAAGGGGTGATGCACGGAAGCAAGGCGTTCGGCCTCGCTGTCGTATTCGAACAGCGGAAAGTCGGTCACCCAGACGAAGCGGAATTGCGCATCGTCGATCATGCCGGTGCGCCTGGCGATCTCTCTGCGCAGGTTGCCCAGCGCATCGGCCACCACCTGCGCCGAATCGGCGCAAAATACCACCAGGTCGCCCGCCTCCAGCCCCAGGCGGGCCTCCAGGGCGGCCTGTTGCTCGCTTGAGAAGAATTTGGCGATGGGCGACTGCCAGCCGTCGCTCTGCTTTTTCACCCACGCCATGCCCTTGGCCCCGTAAATGCGCACGAACTCCGTCAGATCGTCCAGCTCCTTGCGGGAAAGCGAGGCGCCCGCGGGCACGCGGATGGCCTTCACCTCCCCGCCCGAGGCGACGGCCTGGGCGAACACCTGGAATTGGCCGCCGGCGACCAGGTCGGACAGCTGCACCAGCTTCAGCCCGAAGCGCAGGTCCGGCGCGTCGCTGCCATACTCGTCCATGGCCTGCCGGTAGGGCATGCGCGCCACCGGCTGCGGCACGTCCACGCCCAGCAGTTCGCCGAACAGGCGGGCGAACAGCCCGTCCACCAGCTCGAAGATGTCCTCCCGATCGACGAAGGACATCTCAATATCGACCTGGGTGAACTCCGGCTGGCGGTTGCCGCGCAGATCCTCGTCCCGGAAGCACTTGACGATCTGGTAGTAGCGGTCCAGACCGCCCACCATGAGCATCTGCTTGAACAGTTGGGGCGACTGGGGCAGCGCATAAAAGCAGCCCGGGCTGACCCGTGCGGGCACCAGGTAGTCGCGCGCGCCTTCCGGCGTGGAACGGGTCAGCACCGGTGTTTCCACCTCCACGAACCCGCGGGCGTGCAGATAGTCGCGCACGATCCTGGCCGCCTGGGCGCGAGTGCGCAGGTTTCGCTGCATGGCGGGGCGGCGCAGGTCGAAGTAGCGGTGCTTGAGCCGCAGGCGCTCCTCCACCTCGTCATCCCAGTCGTAAAGCGGGGCGAGGGAGGCGTTGAGGATCTCCAAACGGTCGGCCAGCACCTCCACCTCTCCGGTGGGCAGCTTGGGATTGACGTTGCCCTGCTCGCGATGGGCCACCTGCCCGTGTACGCCGATCACGTACTCGTTGCGCAGGGCATCGGCGGCCCGGTGAGATTCCCGGCTCACCTCCGGCTTGAATACCACCTGCACCAGCCCGGTATGGTCCCGCAGATCGACGAACACGACGCCGCCGTGGTCGCGCCGGGTGTGCACCCAGCCGCACACCACCACGCTCGAGCCGATATCGGCCGACCGCACCTCCCCGCAATAGATTGTCCGCCTGCCCACGTTCATGCCAAGCGCGCTTTCCCTGGCTAGCTGGTGACCCGGAAGGGCGCACCGGTGCCGAATTTAAACTGCTCAGTTTAGGAGAAACAGGTTCCATCCTGTCAAGGAAATTCCCTCGGGAGGGCGCGCGCCCGCCATGCGCTGCCCGTCCGGTAATCGCGCCATCTCCCCCGCGAGCCCCGCACCGACATGAGTGGATCGCCGGGGCGGGCGGGCGGTCCGCCGGGGCGAGGCGCCGCCCCGATGGCGCAATTTTTGAACACTCAATCGGTGAATCGCTCCGCGCCCTCGGGGCCGGTGCTCCGTATCGTTCCTGGGTCGGGAGCGCGCGCTGCGCCCGATCCCGGCTTCATTGAAGGGAGAAACAGAAATGCGAATCATCATCATGGCTGTGGCCGTACTGCTGGCCTTCGCCGGCGCCGTGCAGGCGCAAATCGCCGCGCCGCGGCTCAATCCCATCGCGATTGAATCCCGGA
>JACZVE010000350.1 GCA_022572825.1 SAR324 cluster bacterium | reverse complement strand
GAAGTCGGTGGGCGAAGTCATGGCTATCGGGCGCGTGTTCAAGGAATCGTTTCAGAAGGCGCTGCGGTCGCTGGAAACCGGGCTGACCGGGTTGGACGAGGCAGTACCCGAAGGCATTGCGCCGGACGCGCTGGAGACCTATCTGGAGGACAGCCTGTCCCACCCGACGCCGGAACGCATTCGCTGCCTGGCGGACGCCATGCGCTTGGGCTGGAGCGATGGCCGGTTGGCGGAGCTGACGGATATCGACCCCTGGTTCATCGCGCAAATTCGCCAGCTCGTCGAGGAAGAGGCCGTCATCCGCGAGACGCGGCTCGAGGATCTGGCGGCGCGCAATCTGCGGCGGTGGAAAGCCTGGGGCTTCTCCGACGCGCGCCTGGCCCGCCTGATCGGTTGTTCCGAGGATGCGCTGCGCCAGCGGCGCCAGGACCTGGGGGTTCGCCCAGTATACAAGAAGGTGGATACGTGCGCGGCGGAGTTCGAGGCCTCCACGCCCTATTTTTACTCCACCTACGAGGAATATAATGAGGCGCAGCGCAGCGAGGGGAAGAAGGCGCTGATCCTGGGCAGCGGGCCCAATCGCATCGGACAGGGCATCGAGTTCGACTACTGCTGCGTGCATGCCTCGCTGGCATTGCGGGAGGCGGGCTGGCAATCGATCATGGTCAACTGCAACCCGGAGACGGTCAGCACCGATTACGACGTCTCGGACCGACTCTACTTCGAGCCGATCACCTTGGAGGACGTGCTGGAGATCGTGGCCCTGGAGCAACCGGACGGGGTGGTGATTCAGTTGGGCGGGCAGACGCCGCTCAAGCTGGCCAAGCGTCTCGAAGCAGCCGGCGTACCCGTGCTCGGTACACCGTATGACAGTATAGACCGCACGGAGGATCGTCGGCGCTTCGCGGAGTTGGTGGAAAAGCTCGGCTTGAACCAGCCGCCGAACGAAAGTGCCACATCCCTGGCCGAAGCCTATGCCGCCGCCGCCCGCATCGGCTATCCGCTCATGGTGCGGCCCTCGTACGTGCTGGGCGGGCGGGCCATGGAGATCGTCTACGGCGAGGATGAGCTTGCGCGCTATTTCCGCGCGGCCGTGCTGGCCTCGCCCGAGCACCCGGTACTGATCGATAAGTTCCTGGCCGACGCGATCGAGGTGGATGTCGATGTGCTGGCAGACGGCCGCCGGGCACTGGTCGCGGGCATGATGGAACACGTCGAGCACGCCGGCGTGCACTCGGGGGATAGCGCGTGCTCCCTGCCACCCCATAGCCTTGCGGGCTCGATTCAGGCCGAGATCGACCGGCAGGCGGTCGCCTTGGCGCTGGAGCTGGGCATCGTGGGACTGATGAACGCGCAGTTCGCGGTCAAGGGGGAGGAGATATTTCTGCTGGAGGTCAATCCGCGCGCCTCGCGCACCGTGCCCTTCGTCAGCAAGGCGACCGGCATGCCGCTGGCCAAGGAGGCAACCTGGATCATGATCGGGCGGCCGCTGGAGCCGGAGCGGCTGCGGACAATGCCCCTGGTACCCTATGCGGTGAAGGAAACGGTGTTTCCTTTCGCCCGGTTCCCCGGCGCCGATCTCGTGTTGGGGCCGGAGATGAAATCCACCGGCGAGGTGATGGGCAGGGGCCGCACCTTCGCCGAAGCCTTCCTGAAATCGCAGATCGCCGCCTCCAACGGCCTGCGCGCGGGCGGGGCGGTGTTCGTCGGGGTGCGCGACGAGCACAAGGCGGATATCGTACCCATCGCGCGCACCCTGGCCGGGCTCGGCTATCGCCTGCTGGCGACGCCGGGCACGCGGTCTGCGCTGCGGGAAGCCGGACTGACGGACATCGAGGAGACCAGCCTGAAGATGGATGCGCCCAATAACCTGTTCCAGTTCCTGGCCGGAGGCAACGTGTCCCTGGTCATCAACACCACCCGGTCCGGCAAGCGGCGCATCGATCCCACTCACCTGCGGCGCCTTGTGCTGACCTATAATATCCCCTACTGCACCACGGTGGAAGCCGCACGCACACTGGTGGACGCGCTGCACGCCATGGGCAGTGAGCCTGCCTTCAGCTACACGCCGCTGCGCGGCTACGGCGAGGTGACCACGTCGGGGGGTCAGGAGGGCCGATGACTGAGGACCATTCGCAGCCGCCTATCTCGCGCGTGCGCGGCAGCGGGCCGTTGGCCCTGCTGAGGGCGGGGCGGCAGGCCATGCGCGAAGTGCCGGGGCTGCGTCCGATGCTGCTGAAGGGATTCCTGCTGCTGTATGGAATCTTCGCGCTGACCGGTGTGGTGCTGTGGGGTCTGCTCTATCGCTTCGCCATCGGGCCGCTTTCGCATACCATCGGCTCGTACGACGTGGAGGGGGGAATTTTCATGGACTTGCTCTCCCTGGTGCTGACGGGGCTGCTCTGGCTGGGGCAGGCCGTGCTGCTTGCCGCGACCCTGATCCTGGCCTTCGTGCTGGCGCTGTCGCTTATGAGCGTGTGGTTCGAGGTGCTGGCCGCGCGGGTGGTCGCCCATGCCCGCGGCGGCGCTCTGGAAGAGCAGCAGTTCCGCCTGGCGGACTGGCTGCGAAGTATCGGTAGATCGTTGCGCGACGGGGTACGAATGCTCCTGCTTGTCGTCCTCGCGCTTGCGGTAGGGTTTATTCCGCTCGTGGGACCGATTCTGGCGATCGGGATCGCCGGCTATGTGTTGGGCTGGGAAGTGCGGGAGCCCTACCTGATCGTGCGCGAATCGTTGGGGGACGACCCGAAATCGCTGCGCCAGGGCCTGCGCTGGTGGACGATGCGCATCGGTCTGCTGCCGGTGGTGCTGGCGATGGTTCCCTGGATCGGTTGGCTGCTGCTGCCCGCGGCCCTGACATACCAGGTCGCCGGCGTCGCCTGGGCGGGGGAGCGGGGCGGGGACTAGACGCATATGAGCCTCAAAGAGCAAATGCTGAAAGCCGGCCTGATATCCGAGAGCGAGGCCAGGCAGGCAACGCACAAAAAACGGGTGGACGATAAGGCCGCCGGCCGCCAGCAGCGGGAACAGAGGGCAGCAGCGGCCCGCCAGGAGGTGGAGCGCCAGCAGGAATCGGCAAAGGCTCGCGACCGGCGCCTGAGCCGCGAACGCCAGGCGCGCCAGGGGAAAAGCGAGCAGGAACGGCAGGCCGGGCAGAGCCGGGAGTCGGCCATTGCCACGGCATACCGGGAGGGCGGGATCGCCAACTGGGAAGGCGCGCGGCGATATTACTATGCGGTGAACGGGCGGATCGACTTTGTCATGGTCACCGAGGAGGCGGGGCGCAAACTGGAAGCCGGCCAGGCCGCCATCGTGGCCAGCGAGCGCAACCCCGCCCGTCACATCCTGCTCGCCGCCGGCGCGGCGCGCAGGCTCCGGGACCTCGCACCGGAGCGCGTGGTGGTCTGCCACGCATCATAAGGAATGGGCGCAGCGCGCTGGCTGCCCCTCACTTTTGCAAGCCGGCGCGGGTTCACCGGAAGGCGTATGCCTTTGTTTCGACTTGCACAAAACTACACCCCCCTCAATTCCCTCTCTCCCGCAGGAGAGGGGGGAAGCCTGACCACTCCCTGGCTCAATCGGGCTTGTCCGTATGCAGGGGCATCCTGCGCCAGGGAGTGGTCAGGCGGGGGGTGAGGTGGGTGCAGCCGAATCCGGCTCCACGGGCGGCTGCCATGTGCAGCGCGGCCTTGTATCGGGTGCTGGATCGCGCGCAAGCCTGGGCAACAGCGTCCTCGCGGGGGCGCGGCCCACAAAAAGCGCCTTGAGTTTCGCCAATTCTGAAACTAGACTGATAGATTGATCGGTCCTCAACGGGCCACGGCAAGCGGCCGTCGTGGAATCCAATCCTTGACCAGCCACGGTGGATCGCCGCAATCCGTTGCGGTGCGGCCAATACTACTGAGTTAGATCTGACTGCGGATGGACGCAGATAAACACAGGTAATAATTGCCTGTCTCCGTTGGCCCGGGT
>JACZVE010000349.1 GCA_022572825.1 SAR324 cluster bacterium | reverse complement strand
TGAAAGAAGATGCTCGGCGTCGAGAAGCCATTGCGCACCGAGACGGTTACCGGATCGTAGCTCCACGGCCGTGGCGGATCCCAGGTCGTTTCGGTCACGGTGTCGGTCACCTTGATGATGACATCCTTGTCAGGGGCCTCGCCCTCGGCGAAGGGAACGATGACGAGGAACGCCCCGACACGCGGCCCGGTCATCTGAAAGAAAGTGATCTGTGTGTCCATAGCGAAGGGGAGCACCTTGGCACCCGCGCCTTCGATCGAGATAGTGCTGTCATTGGCGAGGTTGGGCGTGCCTTCCGCTCCAGAACTCGTTACATAGATCATCATTGCAGCCTTGTTATCGGCCAACATTTCCAGGGTCGAGGCATAGCCGAGCGAATTCGCGGTCATGACGAGCGGCCAGGTGTGCTCCGGCCCTTCGGCGCGCGGTGAATCGATGCGGCCGATATCGAGTTCGCCACCGCCCTTCGGCACTTCGTAAGGCTGGGTGAGAACCCGCGGGAACCTGTCGCCCTCGACGATCAGCCGGAACGATGGCTCCGTGGTGGTAAATGTCAGCTCGAAACCAGGCCCCGGACCCGAGATGGCGAACTTATCTGGCTGACCATCGACCGAGATTCTCGAACCACGCCGTGCCGACGTCTGTTCCCCCTCTTTCTTGGACAGACCGCCGTAATACGCGAACCCGCGGGAGTCCGTATCCCACGATTCCCCCTTGACTGTAACCGAGACGCCTTGAGTGTCTTTGGTGACTTTGCAAGCCACGCCGATGCCCGCGAGCCCAATCGCGCACATTAAAACGGTTGCCAAATGCATAACCTTGCTCATGATCACCCTCCCCTCGATTAGCTCTGTAGATTACATTGCCCAGATAACCTCTCGATCAGTGGAAATTGCCTTGCGCTCCGCGATGATGCGTTGCATTTCAACAGCACGACGCACGGCATCGACAGCCACAATGGCGGAAAGCCTGCGCGCAACTTTATCTGGTGCCATGCGGCCTCCCAAACCGCGCATGGTCAGGTGAAGCATACAGGCGCTGCGAGAATGAGTCCATCGACCGCCATGGCCGCGCGTTGAGGGGATTGCTGAACAGGGTCGTGGCATGCACCAGCCGCCGGACACCGCGCGCATCCAGTCCATCGCCCTCGAGCAGTTCGGTCAGGCCGGCGATGACCCGCGGGCGGGATCGTCGGGGGTGGTGAGCACCTTGCGGGTGTGGTGAACGGCGTTTCGCCGATCGTAGAGGACGATGTCCGTGAACGTGCCGCCGATATCGATGCCCAATGCGTAGCTGGCCATTGTGCTTGCGGGCCCTTCGCGTCAGGAATGCGCGCAATGCCGCGGGGGAGGTGCTCCGAGACAGCGCTGGGCGCCGACCAAGCCCTACCCCCCCGGCACGGTGCCCGGCGGGAGGCTTGCCACATAGGTGGCAATGGCGCCGGGATGGGTCAGCCAGACGTCGCCGGCGTGGGCGGCCACGTGCTTGAGCGCCCGGCGCAGCTCGCGCAGCCGGAAGGGCTGGCCGACGATGAAGGTGTGCAGGGAGACCATGCACACCAGCGGCTGCTTGACGGACTGCTCGAGCATCTCATCGAAGTTGTCGAGGAGCATGCGGAAGAAATCCGCGTCGCTGGCCCGGCGGTAGATCAACGCGGTGGAATCGTTGACCTCCATGGTCGGATAGGGCACGGCCAGGATCGGCCCGGCGCGCGTGGCAAACCAGATCGGCTGATCGTCGAAGTGCCAGTCCAGCATGTAGCGGTAGCCCGCCTCTTTTAGCAGGTCCGGGGTCGTGCCGCTTTGGGAGATCCACGGCCCCAGCCAGCCCGCGGGCGCCTTGCCCTCGTGGACGCGGATGGCCTCGGTGGCTTCCGCGATGAGGGCCCGCTCCTCGGCCTCGGGCAGATCGCCCTGGCGCTGGGAGTTGGTGCGCCCGTGGCCCACGATCTCGTCGCCCCGCGCGCGGAAGGGCTCCAGCACGCGCGGGCAGTGGTCGTACAGAGCCGAGTTGACCAGCAGCGCGGCGGGCAGCGCCAAATCCTCGAACAGCTCGAGCAGACGCCAGATGCCGACCCGGTTGCCGTAGTCGCGCCAGGCGTAGCTGCGGTGGTAGGGCGGCAGGGACACCGAGGTAAAGTCCCCTCCGGGCGGCTCTCCAAACGCGAAGTGCTCCACGTTCAAGGCGATGTAGAAGGCGAGGCGTTTTCCTCCCGGCCAACTGTAGTCGGGCCGGTCCAGGATGGCGGAGTAGGGATAGCGGTTGTGGGATGGCAGCATCGTTCCCCCCTTGTACTCGCACGATGAGCGGCCGCGAGCGGACGAATTCCGATCGGCCGGGCCGGTGCGCCTCTCGGCGCGCCCTTCCTGTATAACAGCCTCTATAGCAGGGGGCGGGGGTCGAATCCAGCGCTTGAGGAGCGGAACCGCTCAGCCGCGGGATGCGGGGAGAGAAATCGTTGCGTGGAGCAACCGCAGATTAACGCGGATGAGCGCCGATACAGGAACTCATTATATTTCCAATCAGTGTTTATCCGCGTCCATCTGCGGTTGGATATTGCGGAGTACGGCTAGCCGATTTGCTCCACCGTGATCGGCGGCGTCGCGTCGCCCATCATCTTCTTGGGGCAGCCCGCCAACGCGAAAGTCAGGGCCAGCAGGGCCAGAAATGGCAGTACGAATAGGATCGCTTTCATGGGTATTCCCCTTTGCTGTGGTTCGCTGTGCAGTGATTCGCGCAACTCTGATTCCCTTTGCGGTGCTTCGCTTTGCCAGGGTTCGCCAAGCGCCGCCCCGCCAGAGGGGCTGCGCGGGATTCACCGGCGATTGGTGAGTGCGCAGGAAGCCCGCGACGCGGGCTCCATCAACGGGCAGCGTAGCGCACCGACTATCACGAAAGGGTCACGGGAGCGTCATAATTTTCTAATGGCCGGCGCGGGTTATGAAGCAGCGGCCGAAGCGGGCGAGCGGCGCGTGGGCAGCTCGAAGGCGAAGACGGTGCCGGAGGCGGAGGAGCGCTCCACGTGGATGTCGCTGCGGTGGCTTGCCAGGATGTGCTTGGCGATCGCCAGGCCGATGCCGGAGCCGCCCGAGATGCGCGAGCGGCTCTTGTCCGCCCGGTAAAAGCGGTCGAAGACGTGGGGCAGATCCTCGGGCGGAATGCCCTGCCCGGTGTCCACCACCCGCACCTTCACGCTGTCCGCTCCGGAAGCCAGCTCCACCCGCACCTGCCCTTCGCGTGGCGTGTAGCGCAGCGCATTGTCGATGAGGTTTACCAGCACGCGGCCTTCCGCATCGAGCAGATAGATTTCCACGCGGGGGTTGAAGACCATCAGGTCGTGGATGTGCCGGGCCATGGCGTCGACGTTCAGACCCTCGCGCAACTCCGGCTGGAACGTGCCGGCCAGATCCGCCGCCAGGCGGCGGTTCAGACTCTGGTCCGATTCGCGCGAGAAGTTGCGTGCGGACTGCACGCCCACCAGAAGCTGCGCCAGACTGAGCACCAGCAGCAGCACCAGGAAGATGGCGGAGATGCGGCCGTACAGGCTGGCAAGCAAGGCTCTCACCCTTTGAGCTCCTCGCGGTCGGCGAAGCGATAGCCATAGCCCCACACGGTGATGACGAAGCGGGGTGAGGAGGGGTCCACCTCGATCTTGGCTCGCAGCCGATTGATGTGGGAGTTCACGGTGTGCTCGTACCCGCTGAAGGAGTAGCCCCACACCTGGTTGAGCAACTGTTCCCGGTTGTACGGCTTGCCGGGATTGGTGGCGAAATGCGCCAGCAGGTCGAACTCCTTGGCCGTCAGCTCCACCGGCGTGCCGCCCAGGGTCACCCGCCGCTTCTCCAAATTGATGGTGAGGCCGTCATAGACCAGTTCAACAGGCTCGCCGGCGCCCCTCTCGTTCAGCATCTGCGTGCGCCGCAGGATGGCCTTGACGCGGGCGATGAACTCACGGATGGAGAAGGGCTTGGTG
>JACZVE010000348.1 GCA_022572825.1 SAR324 cluster bacterium | reverse complement strand
GGTGATCGGCGCATCCCGGGCTGGCGGAGGATACGATTTGCCGGCCTGTGGGTTTGCTGCTCGATGTCCTGGCAGCTTATACCGGATCGGATTGCATTTCAATCGGTAAGCAGGATCGGCATCGGAGCGGTCCGGATGTCGTGACCGTCATTGCGCGCCACGACGCCGTGGAGGGCGGCCCGAATTATCTCGCCGAGGGCGGTATGGCGCGGCGGAGGCACGCTAATCGGGTTGGTTCCCTGCGCTGGAAATTGTCGTCAAGCGGCCTAAAATATTGGCGAAGGCTACGGGATGGCTTATGTGTCATTCTTCGGGCCTGGCCCGAAGAATGTTGATGTTTTCATGATTATGAGTTCCCTCGTTGGGCCCGGGATGACCCGGGAAGCCACGGGGTCACTCACGACCCGGTAAAACAGAAACCACTTTATGATACCCTTTGAACCACGGCGGCACGATCGGGGCCGCTATTCGCCGCGGGCGATAGACTTCACACTGGGCCGCGCGGCCGCTGACAGGCCGCAGTGATCGCCGGCTGGCGCGCAACAATCGGTATTTTGCGTGATATCCGTGCCATTGGGCAGACTGACGGTCATGGTGGCGGTTGCGGCGGCTGTGTCGTTTGCCGCCACCGGAGCCGCGGCGATCGAGCTGTGTGGAACCAAGGCCAGGGTGCTGATGCGCTCGGTGGGCATTAGCGAGGTACAGATCAAACGCCTCTGCGCGGAGGCCGCCCGCGCCAGCGCGTTGCTGACGTTGAATCTGGTGCGAGCGGAGGACGAGTTGGGCTACTGCCGGGTAACGCTTGCGCTGACCAATAACTCCACCGAGTATCTCAATTCGCTGGTAGTCGCCTCCGAGGGTTCCCGTTTCGACCTATTTCGGTTCAGTAACGCGCTGCCGGGTGGCACGGCCTATGCTTCGGCCAATAGCAGGATTCTGCTCGCGTGTGATGAGCTGCCCGATATGAAGCTGACTTTTCACTGGCCAGTCAGCTTGCGCATCGCGGATCGTTCGCCCGACGGGCGTCACTTGCAACGCTATAAACCCTATCTGCTAGATCCGATCCTGGGCTGGAGCCGTTAGTGTCCTCAATACGGCGTGAGCGGCGCGCAGAGGGAGAATGGAGCGCGAGGGGCAATGACGAGAGCGGCAACGATGCTGATTGCGGCGGCCATTCTGCTGGCCTGCGGCGCGCCACAGCCGCCGCAGGGCGAGTTACTGTATATTCAGGATGATCAGCACGAGATCGCCAACCCGAGCAAGCTGCACGCCACAGCAACGGGCATGGGTTGTGGCACCACGAAGGAAGAGGCGATGACGAGCGCCCGTCGCGTCGCACAATTCAACCTGCGCAGTCTCTCTGGACAGGCCAGGTACCGGTTAGACTTCGAGCTGCTGAATGAGCGGCCGAACTCCGACGGGATCTGCGTTGAGGTCGCGGCTCGGGCGATGCCCTAGAAACGTGGCACCGCGCTGCTCGACCCGAACGGACGGTGCGGGGATACCGGAAGCCGCCCGGCCGTGAGGAATCCCGCGGGCGCGCAGATGCGGTCAGGGGGGCCAGCCGCTCCCGCCGGGCACTGATGCGGCGTCATCGACGCCGCGCACCTTCAGCGGAATACCAGCCATGGCGATGGGCGTTTCCAGCTACACCGGCAGAGGTGTGCGAGGAGGGCGCCGTATTATGCGGCAGGGGCCGCCTCCACCGTTGCAGGTGATGCTCGGGCGGTTGCGGGACAACCTGACGGAACTCTGGCCGCTGCTAAAATTGCCGCTCACGCTCCTCGCCGTGGCCCACCTGGTGCTGGTGGCCCTGTTTCCAGGCGCGCGCAACGCGTTATTAGGCACGACTCCGCAGGACGTGCCGGATTATCTCACTATTCTTCAGGTCGGCGATGCGCTGGGGTTCTCCGCAACTCACGGACGCGACGGATTCCTTGTTTATAAGATCTACACCCAAAACGGAGATGTGGTCAGCGGCACCTTTCCCGACGACGCCGTGGCGCCCAGGCTGCGCTATGATCGCTGGGCCGTTGCGGGAGACGCCGCCGCCGGCCCCCATGCCGAGCTGCACGCGTTTGTGGCGCGCTACGTATTGGAACGTCTGCCCAGTCCACCGGTGCGGATGGAGCTGTTCGCTGCCCACTGGCGCTGGGACCGCAACAGCCTCACCTTCCCCTGGCCAGGCAAAGGCCCACAGACCGCCCTGGAGTTGAAGCTGCTGGGCAATTACAACGGGCTGACCCGAGTCTGGGAACCCATCGCCGACAAGGGGAGGGCACAGTGAGGCCGCCACTGGCCATTGGGCGGGATGCGCTGTCGGCCTGGCTGGGCTTCTGGTTCGGTGGAGTCCCACCATACGGGCTTCTCGCGCTGATGCGGATCGGCACCGCGCTAATTCTGCTGTACGTGCTCTTCGTGCGCGCTTTCGACCTGGAAGCGCAATTTTCCGACGTACTCTGGAGCGATCCGGCGAAGCTGCGGGCAATCGACCCTGTTGCCTGGCCCTTTTCGATCTTCAATTGGGTGGACGGAACGTGGTGGCTGTGGAGCATACACGCTTTGGCAATGGTGGTCGCCACTGCGTTTCTGCTGGGCGTGCTGGCACAGTTCGCCGCCGCATTGAGCCTGGCCTTCCAGCTTTCCTACGTCCACCACAATCCCATCATGTTGCTCGGGGTCGACGCGCTGCTGATGCTAGCGCTCGCCTATCTTACCGTGGCTCCGAGTGGTAAGGCGCTGGGCGTATTGGGCAGGCTGGCCCCGGATAAACCGGTCTATCCGCCCTACCTCGCCTACCTGGAGGAGCGGCAATCCCGGGGAGTGTGGGGCCTGACATGGGTTGGGCTGCCGGTGCGCGTGATGCAGATTCACCTCTGTCTGCTCTACTTCCAGTCCGCGCTCGGCAAACTTTCCACGGACTGGCTGGCCGGCACGGCTCTGTGGCATCCCCGCCTGGTACCGCTGGGCGTGCCCTATTCCCTGGAAACCCTTCAGGCGCAACCGCACCTCACCAGCCTCATTACTTACGGACTGCTGCTGTTCGAGCTGTTGTACGGAGTTTTGATCTGGATTCCGGCCTTGCGTTACGCTGTGTTGTGCGTGGCGGTTTTGGTGCACTTGGCGGTGGGGTTCGCCTGGGGCCTGCTGCCTTTTAACCTGATGATGATCGTGCTGAATATTGCCTTCGTCCCGGCGAGGCATCTGGAGGAGCTCGTGCGGCTGGCGCGCCCGCTGCTGACGTTGCCCTGGGTCACGACCGAGGGACGGCATTAGGAGGGCCCATGGACCGGAAATCGCTCAATTCCTATCTCTATCTCTCAACCGTGTTCGTGGCGGGCCTGATCGCCGCCAACGTGGTCTCCGGCAAGATCATCACACTGGGGGTCCTGGTCGTCCCGGCGGGTGTGCTGGCCTACTCCCTTACCTTCACCATGACGGACACGCTCTGCGAAATCTGGGGCCGGGAGCGTGCCCAGGCTGTCGTCAATGCCGGCTTTGCCGTGCAGGTGCTGGTGTGGGCGCTCATCACGCTGGCGATTCACATGCCGGCGGCGCCTTTCTGGGACAATCAGGACGCCTACGCGGCCGTGCTGGGAGCCACCAACCGCATCATCGCCGCCAGCCTGATCGCCTATGCCGTCAGCCAGAGCTTCGACGTTTGGGTCTTCAACCGCCTGAAAGACCGCTTCGCGGGCCGCCATCTGTGGCTGCGCAACAATCTCTCCACGGCCCTCTCCCAACTGATTGACACGGTGGTGTTCATCACCGTCGCTTTCGCCGGCACCATGGATCTACTGCCCCTCATCACGGGGCAACTGGTGGTGAAATGGATGATCGCGCTGCTGGATACGCCCGTGGTCTACGCTCTGGTCTACCTGGTGCGCCGGCGCATGGGGCTGCCACCGGCGAGCGCCGGGGCGCCGGTTTAATTGTAATTCCATGTGTTTTCCGACGCTGCGGCATTCATATTGCTGC
>JACZVE010000347.1 GCA_022572825.1 SAR324 cluster bacterium | reverse complement strand
CAAAGCTAAAGCCGCTGGTGTTCTTCCTGGAGGACTGGCACTGGACGGACGAGGCTTCCAACGCGGCATTGATCTACCTGCTCGGCCTGATCGCCCCCTATCCCCTGCTGCTGGTGGTCAACTACCGCCCCGAGTATGAGGAAAACTGGGGCCGGCACGGACACCACACTCCCATCAGCCTGGCGCCTTTGGACGCAGCCAACGGCGAGCGCATCGTGCGGGCCGTGCTGGAGGTGGGGGGACTTCCGGAGGGCTTCAGCCACCTGATCCACGAGCGCACCGGGGGCAACCCGTTCTTCATCGAGGAGATTTGCAGCAACCTGCGGGAGGAGGGTGCCGTTCGAATGAGAGACGGTAAGGCCTCGCTTGCGGTTTCCCCGGAAGAGCTAAGCCTGCCCGACACGGTGCAGGCGGTGATTCGCTCGCGGCTGGATCGCCTGGAGCAGGACCACCGAGAAATCCTGCGCGTCGCTTCGGTGATCGGACGCGAATTTTCCCTGCGGCTCCTGGAGCACGCCCACCCGACAGGCGGACGCCTCCTGCCGGGCCTGGAAGTGCTCAAAGGCCAGGACCTGATCCAGCAGGTGGGGGTATTGCCGGAGGTGGAGTACGTGTTCAAGCACGTGCTGACTCAGGTGGTGGTTTACGAGACTATGCTGCTGCAAAAGCGCAAGGAGCTGCACGGGCTGGTGGGCCAGGCCATCGAGGCCCTGTACGCGAACCGAATGGAAGAGCATTACGAGACACTGGCTCACCATTATGAACTGTGTGAAATCTGGGAGCGCGCCGTTGAATATTACCGAGCCGCCGGAGTACGCGCCGCCTCGCTATCGGCGCACCGTGAAGCCGCGGCCCTGCTTCGCAACGCGTTAACGGCCTTGCAAAAGCTGCCTGCTGACCCATCCCACGAGAGCCAGGGCATCGACATTCGCATCGCGCTGCGCCATTCGCTTTTTCCGTTACAGCGGTTCGATGAAATTGGCGAGGTGCTGGAGGAGGCGCGACCAATCGCGGAGAAGCTTAACGACCGATCGCGCCTCGGGGCGATTCTTACCTATTTATCCTTCTATTACCTTGGCATTAGCAGGCATGGCGACGCGATCCGCCTCGGCATCCAAGCCTTGTGGATTGCGAATGAGCTTAATGATGGATCTGCGCGACGTAACGTTCTTTTCCAGTTGATCCAGGCAAACGTTAGCCTGGGCGACTACATCCAGGCCGTCGCACTGGACAAGCGGTTGCTTGCGGAGGCGGAGGCTGACGCGGGCAGCGGCCTGGCGCAATTAACGTTCGTGTCCCTCGCCCGTACATGGCTCGTCTGGTGCCTGGCGGAACTTGGTGAGTTCCCCGAAGCCTACGAGCAATCTCAACGAACCCTCGTGGCCGCGCAAAACGGGGGTCAGCCATTGCCTATCCTGCTTGCACATCTGGCGCAGGGATTGGCATGTCTTCGGCAGGGACGTTACAAGGAGGCGGCGGCCACGCTCGAGGAGCCACACTCGTTGAGCCTTCGTCCGGCAATGGAGGCGTGGTGGGCTGCCGTGGCATCGCCGCTTGGGCGCGCATACGCAGCCTTGGGTCGCCTGGATAGCGCTATCGAATTGCTTGAGGAAGCCGTCTCACGGACGACATCAACTCGTGGAACCGGTCACGCCCTAAGGGTGGTGCACCTCAGCGAGACCTATCTCATGGCGGGGCGCATTGGCGATGCAAAAAGCTTTGCCGACAAAGCGATGAAACTCGCTCTCACCCACGGCGAACGCGGGCATGAGGCCTATGCGCTCCTGTTATCGGGTCGGATTTATGCTGAGGGCGGCAAACGAAGCTACAGGCAGGCCATAGACCAAATTGAAGCTGCCGCGAGACTGGCCGAAAAATTATCGATGAAACCTCTTCACGCGCGCTCGCTTTACGCCCTGGCGACCGTCCTGGCGCAAGCCGGCGATGAGGATGCGGCGCGAAATGCGTCGGCAATGGCCCGGCAATTGGCTGGACAACTGGGCTTGGCCGATATTCCCGCGGAGAATTGAGCGATAATTCGCGGCCCGAAGATCCCTCGCCGGGTTCGGGCTCGGCACGGGTCAAGGCGTCAAGTCGAGGGCTTCCACAATCCGCACGAAGGGAACCTGCGCCTCTTCATTGCACTCACGGACGATATCGGGATCGGACGATTCGAACAGGCACATCGAACGCTCCTCGCCCGGGATAAAAGTGGTGCGAATGTAACGCACCTGCTTGCCTCTTTTCGTGAGTTCGGCGGATGTATCGATACACGCCTTCTGCGCCGCCCCGAGTTGTTCCATCGTGATGCCTTTGAGATCGCGCTCCACCATGTAAACGGGCATGTCGTCATACCTCCATCTTTTGAAAATTTGCCTGTCCCGCCCATTGCGTTTGAGCGGAGGTATCCCCGCTCTATGCGCAATTTGCAGAACCCACCCAAGCCTTATGGGGTGAGTTGTTTCACGACCATCGGAAAAACCGACCGCGACGCCGAGGTTGCCGGATTTTGCCTCAGCATATCACACCATTCCGGATTCGCCCGCGTGCGCCTTGGAAGCCTATCGACAAGCACCGTCCAGTGCAAGCGTGTTGACTCGCAAATTCGTTCAAAATTTATCGTGACGACTGCCAGGCGCGCGGTATTTTTCTAAGTTGCTGATGTTTTACAGTAAAACCTCACCCGTCTCTCCAAATTCGGAGAGGGGGAGCTACCGATGGCAATTCGCCGGTGAAAACCTCGACCCGCAGGCCCTCCGCCCGCTTCCCAAGCGCGTGTGTCAGCGCCCCACGGCCCCACCCAGTCTCCTCACGAGCGCCTGCATGTGGCGATAATGGGATCCCTTCCAGTAGAGTTTGCGGCAGTCCGAGCAGGTATAGAACTCGTCGTAATAGCGGCGCGTTTTTTCCGGCAATCGATCCCACGCCTGCGATTTGTCGATGCTCTCGATGTGGCCGTTGCACACCATGCAGCGGCGGAAGGGCGCGATTTGCGAGTATAGGTCGAAGCGGGCCAACACCTCGGCGATCTGGTCTCGCGGCTGGGCCGATCTCACCCAGTAGCCGTGCGTCACGGCCTTGTGCTTTAAAAGTCCGCGGTCCCGTGTGAGCACGATCCGGGCTTCCGCCGCCGAGACGGCAACGATCTCCGGGTCGTCATAGTCGCCTTTGTGGAGCACGTCGAATCCCAGCATCCTCAGCAGCCGTGCCAGCTTGCCCAGGTGAACGTCGAGGACGAATTTGCTGCTGCGCAAAGGTTTTTCCCTCAGCCGGACGAGGGAGGAGATATCCAGGCTTTCGAACACGGGAAAGACGGAGACCCGCTCCCCGTGCCGCAGGTGGTGATCGAAGCCGACTGACTCGCCGTCGACGAGAACCAGATCGACCTCCGTGTGCGGGATGCCCACCGCTTCGATGGCATCCTTGACGGACGGGGCGCCGTCGAAACGATAGCGAAACGACGCGTGCTTCCTCCCTTGGGGAAGGAAGTCGTTCAGTTCGGCGTAGCAGCGGAATTCCGCTTCCAGGTCAGGCATGGCGAGGCGAAAGGAAAGACGTGTCTGGCGACCGCCGGCGGGGTGATCGCCAACTCGAGCCGGTCACGGCGAAACGCCGAACGGCGCTTTGCCTGGCACTACGTTGTCAGCACTAACCGCCGATGGACGCAGATTAACACAAATAATAATCGCCCATCCCTGTTCGTCAGCCCAGGCGACTGATAGGATACTTTGTCATGCAGTTATTTTCATTGATCATTGCCTCACCCCCGACACCTCTGCACGTTGTGGAGAGGCGTCGTGTGCCTTCCGACCAGAGAGAAACCGTGCGACGACCCGGGCTCTCCAACGGCCTCGTACGACCTCAGGGGGATCGGTCTCCCGCACGGGTCCTTCACTCCCTTCCTACCCCGACTCCGAAGATATTAGGGGTGACTTCCGCCGGGCGGCCGGTGGTTATGGGGCAATCATTTCACTCCGCTTGTCAC
>JACZVE010000026.1 GCA_022572825.1 SAR324 cluster bacterium | reverse complement strand
CAAGCGGAAACAGGTTGGCAGTAAGGAGTGATGGCGCGCCATGAACAGGTGCGCTTGCTGTTCTTAACTATATAATTCCGCAAAATAGGACCATAAAATCGACTTGGTAAGCACGACAATGACCAAGCCTAACCTCCGTATCTGGGGGGTGCGGGGGGACTGGTTCCCCCGCATTTGCTGTGTTTGGAATAAATCACAAGCCTGGGCTATGCAGACCGAAGCTCGCCGCGGCCTGCGAGCGCTTCTTCCAGTGCGGCGATGTGCGCGTCGAGATGGATTTCGAGCGAGCTGGTCACCTCCAGGTCGCGATCTTCGAACGGCGAGCGGCCGCCGTGTTTGGCCCGATATGCCGCGAAGGCCTCGTCCCGCCGGTGCATCAACTCGGCGACCTCCGCCTGATACAAGATGAGCATGTTGCGCAGGTAGTCGTTCACTTCCGCGTCGAAGCTGTCGTTGGCGATGCGGAACTGGGGAATGTAGGCTTTGAGCTTGTGGGCCGGCAGGTAAAACTCGTCCGTCACCCAGCGGTTGACCGTGAACAGCTCGATCGGCTCCCCCTCATTGTCCATGGCGATCGCCACCAGATGGGCGAGCTGGTTGCGATGGATGTGAAACACATGGAAGTGGCCATGTTCCGGAGACTGCGGGTGGGAATGGTAGAAGTACTGGCTGCGGGTGCTCTTGTCGATCACGCCGCTGTCCCAGGGATACATCTGCCAGTGTTCGAAGGGCTTATCGTTCATCACCGCGGCCACAATCGAGCGTCCCTGCCCGGCTAGCCGTGCCCTGATCGCCCGCACGGCCAGACCCGCCTCGTAGCTGCGCCGAAGCTGGGCGGTGGGCCGGCCTTCGATCGCCTCGGCGGATGTTGCCGCCGAGGTTGCGGCCGGCGTTTCGGCCATGGAATCCGTATCGCCTTGCACGGGCGCCGCTGTCCTCTGCCCATCGTCCCAGGCATCGCGGCGCTTCAGCTCCGCGGCGATGCGCTCCAGCTGGACTGCCACATCGACAGGCACGGCGCTGGTGATCTCCAGCGAGCGGTCCTCGAAGGGCGACGCGCCGTTGTGCTCGGCGCGGTAGCGGGCGAACGTCGCATCCCGCTCGTCGCAAAGGTACTCGATCTCGGGGCGGAACAGGATCAGCACGTCGTTGACGAAGGTGTGCAGCCTGCCGTCCAGGTCGTTGTTCTTACCGATGCGGAACCCGGGAATGAACGTTTTGAGCTTCTTGGCGGGGTAGTAGGTATCGCCCGGCGACCAGCGGTTGAACGTGAAGAGCCGGTTGATGCGCCCCTGGGTGTCCATCCCGATGGCGACCAGGTGCACCAGCTTGCGCTGGTGGTAGTAAAAGGTATGGAAGTGGCCGTGCTCGCCCTTGTAGTCGGGATGGGAGTGGTAGAAGTACTGGCTGTTGGCGCGTTGATCCAGGATGCCGCCCTCCCAGGGGTAAATCTGCCACTTGGCGAAGGCATTGCCGTTCATCACCACGTCGATCGCGCTGCGTCCCTCCTCGGCGAAGCTGGCCTGGACGGCCTGCAGCTCCAGCCCCGCGGCGTAGCTCCCGCGCAACCGGTCGGTGGGGACGCTTTCCAGCTCCACCGGCGTGGGAAGTGAGACACCGCCTGAAAACAGGGACTTCAGCCGGCCGACGATACCTGGTTTCATGGCGGATCGCGTGCGAATGATTCCGGTAGGGTTGAGACGACTGTGGCGCTACCGCTCAGGGGATCACTTCCTTCCCTGGCGCGGAGGCCGGCTATCGTTCAATATTAGCGGGCCGGAGCCGGAATTTCGGCGAGGGCGCTTACGAACTGCGCGGCGCCGATGGAACGCGCATTCTCTGCGCGGCCTGTCCGCGCCCAGCAGCGCTCGTCAGCGGACCATTGTAACGGAGGCGCTTCCTTGCGCCTACCGGAAAGTGAGGGCGCATCGTGGTAGGGACCGGGTTTCCGCGGCCCTGTCAGGTGAATCGCTAAGCCTTCCGCGCGCTGATAATGCTGAATCCGCCGGGCTGCTGGGTACGTTGGACCTCCACGAACCCCGCTTCGGCCAGCCATTCCCGATACTCCTGTTCCGTATAGCTCTGCCCCCCTTCGAATTGGTTGAGGAAGATGAGATTCAGACCGACGGATTCCAGCGGGGAAAGGCGCGTATCGTCCAGCACGTGGCCCCAGATGAAGACAGCGCCGCCCGGTTCCAGGGCACGAGCCACGTTGTGCAATGCTCGGCGGGCCTGATCGCTAGCAAGCACCTGGATGAAGTTGCGCAGTACCGCGGCGTCGAATGATCCTTCCGGCGGGCGGTCAAGGACGTCGCACGATATTACCCTGATGCGGTCAGACAATCCGGCCTCATTCACGAACTCCTGTGTAATCGGTGTGACAGCGGGAAGATCGACCACCGTGGCCTGCAGCTCCGCACAGTGTTGGCAGGCGGCGATGGCCAGCCCGCCCGTACCGCCGGCAACGTCCAGCAGGTGGTGGAAGCGCGAGAAGCCGAAGGTGCTGGCGAGCATGCGACCGGCTTCAACTACGCCGGAGTGTTGTTGGCGAAAGAACGGGCGAAGTTCCTCCTCGGATCCGGCAGCGAAGTCTATTTTGGCCTGGGGAGCTCCCAGGCGGATGGATTCCGCCGTGCGCATCAGTGCATTCCAATGACGCGAATAGCGCTCATGCGCGTCGCCGTAATAGGACTGGCGGCCCCGCACCAGATAGTGATCGCTGACAGGTGTGTTGGCGAACAGGCCGTCGCTCACCGCGAGCAACTCCGCTGCAACCAGCGCGAAAAGCAGCGGTGAGAGCTTTGCCGGGCTGACATCAATGGCCTTTGCTAGATTCTCGACGCTCAGAGGGCCGTCCTTGAGCGGAGTAAACACATCCAGCTTCATGCCGGCCAGCATTGCCATGGACGAGTAAACGGCGAGGGCGTGTCTGTCGATGATTGCACGGCTGGGTGGGGATTCGGCATGGGTAGCCATGTTCGTGCTCCAAAGGCGGCTGGGATTTCGGTCCTGCTCTCCGGGAGGTTATATTTTCGCGATGAGCGAGGTAACTTGTTCCTGCCGGCCATTTTGACGACGTTGCTGTGCCCGGAAGCGGAAAACTTGAAGCGCTGGAGGCTACCCGGCTTCAGCGTGGATCGCGCGCGTGCGGGTCGCAATGCACGTCAACCTATCAGCGCCACCCGGGAATAATTTCGGGTGTGACAGGGGCGCCGGGCACCATACGATGGTAGCGGCCGGGTCTGCAAAATCGGCGAACCCGCCTCGAATCGCGCGGCGACGACGGATTGCGGATTTCCCGCGCGGCGGGTCCACGCCTTGCCGCGGTCCGCGCGGGTATTGTAGCCGAGGCGCCCCCTGGCGCCTATTGGAAAGTGCAGGCGAATCGTGGTACGGGCGGATTATCATCGGCTCTGATGCCATCAGGCGCCCGGCAGGCTGCGGGGCCCAGGCAGGCACGGCACAGGCCTTGCGGCGCGTCCAGACGGCGCCGCAGCCCGGCGGGATCACCTTACCGGGAGCGACTCCCATGGCGATACAACCGCGCACCGGTTCCGCCCGCATTCGTGCGGGACTGAACCATCCCGTCATCGACACCGACGGTCACGTCATCGAGTTTCTTCCCTTGTTCAAGGACTATCTCTGCGAGGTGGGCGGCCGGGCCATGCTGGAGGATTTCGACCGGCTGGGCATGGGCGACAGCCTGGAGCAGGACACGCCCTGGCATCGCCTCACGCCCGAGGCGCGGCGCGATCAGCGCTGCTGGCGGCCCGTGTGGTGGATCAAGCCCACTCGCAACACCCTCGATCGCGCCACGGCCATGCTGCCCGCGCTGCTGCGCGAACGGATGGACGAGCTGGGCCTGGACTTCACCATCCTCTACCCCACGGCGGGACTGATCTTCACCCGGCTGGACGACGAGGCCTTGCGCCGTGCCGCCTGCCGGGCCCTCAACCGCATGCACGCCGACATCTACCGCGAGCACGCGGCACGCATGACCCCGGTGGCCGTCATCCCCACTCACGACCCGGGCGAGGCGCTGGAGGAGCTGGACTACGCCGTGGGCGAGCTGGACTTCAAGGCGATGATGATTTCCGGCAACGTGCGGCGGCCCGTTCCCCTGGTGGCGCGGGAAGCGCCCCGGATGGCGCGCCACGCGCTGTGGATGGATCACCTGGCCCTGGACAGCGATCACGACTACGATCCCCTGTGGGCCAGGTGCGCCGAGCTGAAGGTGGCCGTCACCTCCCACGGCAACGTGCACGGCCTGGGCAGCCGCACATCGCTTTCAAGCTACGTCTTCAACCACATCGGCAAGTTCTCCGCGGCCGGCGAGGCGTTTTGCAAGGCGCTGTTCCTGGGCGGCGTGACACGGCGCTTCCCCGGGCTGAATTTCGCCTTTCTGGAGGGCGGGGTGGCCTGGGCCCGCACGCTCCACTCCGATCTGGTTTCCCATTGGGAGAAGCGCAACCGGGAGAGCCTGGATCACATCGACCCGGCCAATCTGGAGCAAAAGGTGTTGCTGGACCTGTTCAACCGCTACGGTTCGCGGCTGATCGAGGGGCGTCAGGAGCAACTGGCGGAGATTATCGCGGGGTATGCCCGCGACAGCGAGGATCCGGCCACCCTGGACGAGTGGGCGGCCGCCGGCATCCGGCGGGTGGAGGACATTCACGACCAATTCGTGCACAACTTCTACTTCGGCTGCGAGGCCGACGACCCCGCCAACGCCTGGGCCTTCCAGGGAGGGCCACCGCTCAAGGCCATGTTCGGCTCGGATCTGGGGCATTGGGACGTCCCGGACATGAACCAGGTATTGGAGGAGGCCTTCGAGCTGGTGGAAAGGGGGCTGATCAGCGAGGAGGATTTCCGCGATTTCGTCTTCGCCAACCCCGTCTCCCTCCATGGAGACATGAATCCGGACTTCTTCCGGGGCACCGCGGTCGAGGATGCCGCCGCTGCGCAGCTCGCCGCGAAGGGAGGCAGTGACTAGAAGGCGTGTGCCTCATTCCAAAAAGCAAATGCGGGGGAAGAATCGTGCGACTCGCAAGCGATTCGTCCCCCCGCACCCCCCGAATACGGAGGTTAGGCTTTCTCATTGTAAAACAAAGCGAGTTGTTTTTATGAACCTTTGTGGGGTGCAGGAGGTGCAACTCCCTGCCAGGGGGAGAAACGCGCGACGCGCAAGCGTTTCGGGGGGTAGCGCCCCCCGACCGGCCGAAGGCATTAATCACAGGCCTTCTACGCGTAAGTGGAAATCGCCACCTCCTTGCTGGTGATGAACTCCAGCAGCACCGGATGGCCCTGCTCGGTCTGCTCGATACCCCGCTTGATGGCCGGCACGATCTCCCCCACATCCGCCACCCGCTCGCCATAGCAGCCCAGCGATCGGGCCAGATCCGCGTAATTTCCGGAGATGTCCGTGGAGCGGTATTTCTCGGTGGAAACGGGCATCACCTTCAGCTCGATGGCCATGGAGAAGTTGTTGAGCAGCACGGAAAGGATGGGTATGCGCTCGCGGGCGGCGGTCTCGAAGTCCATGCCGGTAAATCCGATCGCCGCATCGCCCCACACGTTGACGCACAGCTTGTCCGGGTGGGCCAGCTTGGCACCCATCGCCAGACCGAGCCCGTAGCCGAGTTGCGTGGTTTTGCCCCAGCCCAGATAGGTCATGGGCGCCACCGTCTCCCAAAACGGCGAGATCTGGTCCCGCGGGCTGCCCGCGTCATGGGTGACGATCGTATTGGCGCGGTCCACCGTGTGCAGCAGATCCCAGAGCACCCGGTAGGGAGACAGCGGCTTCTCGTCGGCCGTCAGCCGGGGCGTCCATTCGCTCATCCATTCGGCCTTCTTGGCCTCGATCTCCCGCACCACCTCCGCCTGCCGCCCGCGCGGCCGCCCCAACCGGGCCCGCACCTCGGCCAGCAGCGCATCCAGTGTCAGCGCGGCATCGCCGATGAGCGCGTACTCGACCGGCACGTCCTTGTTGAGGTCCAGCGGGTCCAGCGTGGCCTGGATGTAGACCTTGCCGGTGGGCATGGACAGCCCGTAGGTGGTCACGGAAAAGCTGCAGCCGATCCCGAAGATGACGTCCGCCTGCTGCAGGAAATGGTGCAGCTGCTTGGAATAGCTGCGGCCGCCGGAGCCCAGCGACAATGGGTGATTCTCCGGAAATGCGCTCTTGCCCTGCAGGCTGGTCGTCACCGGGGCCTCCAGCAGCTCGGCCAGCTCGCGCAGCCCTGCCCACGCTCGCGCGTAGTGCACGCCCTGACCGGCGTAGATCAGCGGCCGCTCGGCGTCGATCAGCACTCGGGCCACTTCGCGCACAGCCAGGGGATCCGGCGCGCTACGCGTCCGCGGTACCGGCCGGTAGGTCAGCTCCCCCGGGAAGTCCGCCGCCAGCACGTCGGTGGGAAACTCCACCAGCACGGGGCGCGGCCGGCCGTTGCGGGCCTGGGTGAAAGCCCGCCGGATCGCGTCGGCGGCCGCCTCCGGTACGGTGACCTGCTCGCACCACTTGGTGACGTGCTGATAGTTGAGCAGGGAGCTGAAGTTGGGGTCCACGTTGGTGCGCGCTCGCGGATAGCCAGCCGGCAACACCACCAGCGGCACCGAGTCTCCGTAGGCCTGGGCCACGCCGCCAAAGGCGTTTTCCGAGCCCGGCCCGTGCTGCATGGCGAACACGCCGATCTTCTCGCCGCAGGTGCTGCGGCTCACCGCGTCGGCCATGTGCAGCCCGATGCGCTCCTGCCGGACGATGATGGTGCGGATATCGGCCTCCGCGCAGGCCTCGATGATGGGGTTGACGGGGTAGCCGATGATGAACTCGACCCCTTCCCGCTTCAGCATTTCCGCAATGGCCCTGGCGACCTTCATGGCAATCTCCGCAATGGCTTCATCTGGCGCGCACCCAACCCTACGCGCCGCTCCTCGCGGCTGTCAATGCGGCGCTGGCCGTGGTCCTTACTCCACGCAAGCCACCCACACCGAGCGGTGATCGCGGTCCACCGACTGCACCCGCACGCGCACCCGCTCCCCATCGCGCACCGCGGCAGGGAAGATACACTGCGCGAACAGGCGCAGTGGCTCGAGCCACACGCGGCCCTGGTTGGAGCCCCTGGCGCGGCGCGCGGTGCCCTCCAGAATCAGGCCCGGATTCTGCAGCAGGTAGCGCCGCTTCCAGTCGTCCTCGATGCGCAGGGTCACCTCCTCATTGGCGGCCATGCGGCTGTCCGCGCGCTCTGCCCATTCCTCCAGCAGGGCCGGCGGGTACGAGGCCGCCGGCCCGCCCGCCGCATGCGTTGCAATCTGGCGCTGCATGACCAGATCGGGAAATCGCCGGATCGGCGAGGTGGTCTGAATGTAACGGTCGCAAGCCAGGCCGGCGTGCTGATCCGGGCGCGTGGAGTACCGGGCCGCCGCCTGCGCCCTCGGTGCCTCGTACCAATCCTCACCGTCCGCACGCCGCGCGGGCTGCACGCGGTAGATGCCCGGCAACCCGTGTGCGCAACAGTAGCGCCCAGCCTCGCGGTTGTGGACGATCGCAAGCTCTTCCACCAGTTGGTGCACGGGGCTCGCGCGCACCACCTCCCTCAGCCCGATGTGATCCGGATCGGATACGTCCAGGTGGACTTCCCGCCGCCGCGGAATCACCGCCCCCCGTTGCGCCCGGTCTTCCGCCAGCGCCGCGCAGAGCAGCGCCAATCGCCCCCAGCAATCCGGTTGCTCGTCCAGCAGCCTTTGTGCGCGCTCGTAACTCAGATTCTCGCTCACCCGCACCAGTGCCGGCTCCACTCCCAGCAGGCGCGCGCCGTCGTCCCCGATCCAGAAACGGAAGGTGAGGGTCTCCCGCTCGGCGCCCCGCAGCAGCGAGAAGCGGCCGGTGCTGAGCGTGGCGGGAAACATGGGGAATATACCCGAAACCGTATACACGGACGACATGCGGCGCGCGGCCTCCTCGAACAGCGGATGACCGGGCTGAAGGATAGGATCGGGCTCGGCGATATGCACGGCTACCGTCAGGCCCTCGCGCTCCACACTGAGGATCGAGCAGGCATCGTCGAAGTCCCGCGTTTCTTCGCTGTCAATCGTGTACGCGGCGATTTCCCGGTAATCCCGGCGGCCCGCGGTGCGTAGCCGCGCACCAGTCAACTCGGCGGCCGGCCCGGTCAGCGAGGACTCGAAGCCCGTGCGCACCTGACCCCATTGCAGCCAGATCGCCGGCCAGTCCGGCCAGGCGTCCGCCGTCTCCAGCCAGCCTTTGAGACGGGTGGAGACGTCCAGCGCGTGCAGATTGTGCAGGCCCAACGGTCGCGCCAGCAGCGCCCAATAGGGCGAGCGCTTCTCCAGGGCCAGCAGGGACTGCAACTGGGCCAGGAATGCCGGGGCATCCTCGTCGCCAGCGGCGCGCCACCGCCCTTCCTCCAGCATTTCCCGCCAGCGCCGCGCGTTACTCACCCAGGCCTTGTCGGCCTTACGCCGGGCCTGCAAGGCGGCGCGTTCGGCCACCTCCGCTACGTCGCGGGGGACGAAGGCACCGTTGCGGTAGCGAAAGCGGTTGCCGTCGTTCAGCAAGGCCATGAACAGCAGTCCGTGCGCCCATCCGCCAGCGTCCGCGGGCAGTGCCAGACGGGCCAGCGCTTCGAAAGGCACCGCCTTGCCCGGCGTCACGGCGCTGTGCAGGGCGTCCAGAGTGGGGGGACGCTCCCTCAGCGCCGCCTCATGGCGGCAGAGCTGCTCGAGCGGCCCCTGCTCTCCGTTGCCCTCCGGGTCGCCCTCCCAGTGGTAGAGAATGTTGCGGGCACGCTGCCGGATCGTTGAGCCGTCGGCCAGCGTGATTTCCACCTGATTGCCCTCACGGGCACGCACCTGGCCCATGCGCAGGGTTTGATGGAGATAGAGGCAGCAGTACTGGGGGCGCATCGCGGTCGGCAGGGATGGATTGGAGCGCATAGCGAGTATCCGACCGATTCGGCACACCGGGAGGGGGCGGCGCCCGCAAAGCCGCGGCGCTCGCGTTGTACTTCCCCGGCGGTCATGGACCTGATAAATTGAAATATCCGCGGAAATGTTGTGTGGCGGCCGTACTGTCTCTCCGCAGATTACGCGGAATGCGCGGATTTCAATGGAACAAGCTTCCTATCCAGGGAGTTGCAATCCACGACGGGTGCCAGGATCAGCACCCAGGCGGTATGCACGAGATCAATTGCTTCACATAAATCCGTGCCATCGGTGAAATCCGCGGATCACATTTTACAGAGGTCTCGGATTAAGACCATTGCACAGGCCCATCATATCAGGCAATCACGCCGCTTTCCCATCCGGATAGGCAGGACCGCCCCTTGACCCCACTGAACCGCATTCGCAATTTTTCCATCATCGCCCACATCGACCACGGCAAATCCACCCTCGCCGATCGCCTCATCGAATTCACCGGAGCCTTGAGCAAGCGGGAAATGGCAGACCAGGTGCTGGATACCCTCGAGCTGGAGCGCGAGCGGGGCATCACCATCAAGGCGCAGAGCGTCTGCCTTTCCTACCAGGCCCGCGATGGCGGGAGCTACCTGCTCAACCTGATCGATACCCCCGGCCACGTGGACTTTACGTACGAGGTCTCGCGTTCCCTGGCGGCCTGCGAGGGCGCCCTGCTGGTGGTGGATGCTGTCCAGGGCGTCGAGGCGCAAACCCTGGCCAACGTTTATCTGGCCCTGGAGCAGAACCTGGAGATCGTGCCGGTGCTCAACAAGTGCGACCTGCCCAACGCCGACCCGGACAGGGTGGCCGCCGAGATCGAGTCGGTGATCGGACTGGACGCCCACGACGCCGTGCGCGCCAGCGCCAAGACCGGCCAGGGCATCGAGGAGGTCCTGGAGCAGATGGTGCGGCGCATCCCTCCGCCCCAAGGCGATCACGCAGCGGCGTTGCAGGCTCTGGTGTACGATGCCTGGTTCGACAACTACCTGGGCGTGATGGTCAACGTGCGCGTGGTGAACGGCGTCGTGCGCCTGGGCGACTCGATCCGCTTCATGGCCACGGGCAAGACCTTCGAGGTGGCCACCATTGGCAAATTTACGCCCGCCAAGCTGGAGGTGCAGGCCCTGGCCGCCGGAGAGGTGGGATTTCTCTCGGCGGCGATCCGGGAAATTGCGCACGCCCGCGTGGGCGACACGCTCACCTTGGAAAACAGGGCCGCCACGCGGCCGCTGCCCGGCTATACCCGTTTGAAGCCGATGGTGTTCAGCGGGCTCTATCCGGCCGACGGACAGGCGTTCGAGCACCTGAAAACCGCGCTGGAAAAGCTGGCCCTCAACGACGCCGCGCTGGAGTTCGAGCCGGAAACCTCCGTGGCCCTGGGCTACGGATTCCGCTGCAAGTTCCTGGGCCTGCTCCACATGGAGATCGTGCAGGAGCGCCTGGAACGCGAGATGGGCATCGACCTGATCACGACGGCACCGACCGTCATTTTCGAGGTGCACCTGAAGACGGGCCAGGTGGTGCGTGTGGACAACCCCACCAAGCTGCCCGATCCCACGCGCATCGACTATATTGCCGAGCCGTACATCAAAGGGTTCGTGATCTGCCCGGCCGAATTCGTCGGCACCGTGATGGCCATTGCCAGCGAGCGCCGCGGGACGCACACCAGCATGAAGTACCTGGACGAGAAGCGCGTGATGCTGGAGTACGAGTTTCCCCTGGGCGAGATCATCGTGGGCTTCTATGACAGGCTCAAGTCCGGCACCAGGGGCTATGGATCCTTCGACTATGAGCCGATCGGGTTTCGCCGGGGCGACCTGGTCAAGCTGGATATCCTGCTCAACGGCGAACCGGTGGACGCGCTGTCCATCATCGTTCCGCGGGATAAGGCCAACGTCCGCGGCCGCGAGCTGGCCACCAAGCTGCGCCGCCACATTCCCCGGCAGCTTTTCGAGGTCGCCATCCAGGCCGCCATCGGCGCCAAGATCGTGGCGCGCGAGACCGTGAGCGCGCTGCGCAAGAACGTCACCGCCAAGTGCTACGGGGGCGACGTATCCCGCAAGCGCAAGCTGCTGGAAAAGCAACGGGAAGGCAAAAAACGCATGAAGCAGGTGGGCACCGTGGAGGTGCCCCAGGAGGCCTTCATGTCCGTGCTGAAATTGGGGGAATGAGGGGGCTGACCAGATCGGCAATGATCGATTTCACCGGCAAAGTCGCCCTGGTCACCGGGGCCAACCTCGGCATCGGCCAAGCCACCGCCCTGGCCCTGGCGCGCCACGGCGCCGATGTGGCGCTGGGCTATCGCGAGGACGCGCAAGGCGCCCAGGCCACGGGCGAGCAGGTCACCGCGCTGGGCCGCAGGGCCGTCACCGTGCAGGCGGACGTTTCCCGCGCAGGGGAAGTCGCCGCCATGGTGGAGACGGTGGGGCGGGCGCTGGGAGCGGTGGACATCCTCATCAACAACGCCGGCTGGGCGCGGCACCAGCCGCTGGAGGAGATCAGCGAGGCGGACTGGGATATCGTGCAGGCGGTGAACCTGAAGTCGGTCTTCCTGACCACCCAGGCCGTGCTGGCCCACATGCGCGCACAGCGCTGGGGGCGCATCGTCAACGTCTCCTCCGGCGCGGCCCACACCGGGGGCATCGTGGGCATCCACTACACCGCCGCCAAGGCCGGCGTGGAGGGATTGACCCGCGCCTACGCCACGCGCCTCCTCCCCGACGGCATCACGGTCAACGTCGTGGCGCCGATGCTGATTCACACCGGCGAGAAACGCGACAACGAGGCGCGCCAAAAACGGGTGCCCCTGGGGCGCCAGGGATACCCCGATGAGGTAGCCGACGCGGTGATCCTCTGCGCCGGCACGGAGTTCATGACCGGCCAGACCGTCCATCTCAACGGCGGGGTGTATTACGGCTAGGCGGCAGGGGGGCGGAGCCTAGCCGCTGACTTGAGAGGCAACCGCAGATGAACGCCGATTCACACCGATTAGATCGCATCACGGAAAGGATCATGGGATGTGCATCCCAGGTGGCGAACAGTCTCGGTTCGGGATTGGCTGAATTACCACAAAGCCACCGGGATAATAGTACTACTTTGTTACATAAGAGCTCCCGCGGGTCCTCACCCCTCCGCCCCTCTCCATTTGATGGAGAGGGGCGCCGCGCGCAGTGAAAAGCGCAGTGAATCGATTACCTCGTGCCCACCGGCCGCTGGTCGGAAGTCACCCCTCTCCACAATGTGGAGAGGGGTCGGGGGTGAGGTAAAGAACGTTCACCACAACTGCACAACAAAGGGTCCTATCAGTCGTCTGCCCTGGCCAATGGAAGTAGGAAATTATACCCTGTGTTTATCTGCGTCCATCTGCACGTTAGATCTAACAAAGTAGTACTATGCGGCATGCAAAACGATCTGTTTCTCAAGAATGTGAGACCCATGGGCGGGCCGACCGCCGATGTTTTCATTCGTGACGGTCGCATCGATCGGATCGGCCCCGACCTGGCCCCGGCACCGTCCGAGGTCGAAACCATCGATGGGCAAAACCAACTGCTGATTCCAGGCCTCGTGGACGGCCACATGCACCTGGACAAAACCTTTCTTGGCCTTCCATGGGTGCCCCACGAAGCAGGCCCTGCCATCCTCGAAAAAATCGAAACAGACAAAAGAGTGCAGCGCACGATGAATCTGTCGGTGGAGGATCAGGTAGGCAAGCTGATTCGTCTGGCCATCAGCAAGGGCAGCACGCATATCCGCAGCCACGTGGACATCGATCCCGAAATTGGCTTGTCCCGCCTGGAAGCGGTGGCGGCGGCCCGCGAAACCTTCACGGGTGCGATTTCCATTCAGCTGGTGGCTTTCCCCCAAAGCGGGGTGATGCGATGCCCGGGAACGGCAGCCCTGCTCGAAGAAGCCCTGCGCGCCGGGGCCGACGTGATCGGGGGAATCGATCCCGCGGGCATTGATCAGGATGCGGTCGGGCAATTGGAAGCCATCTTCGGCATCGCGGAACGCCATGGGGTGGGCCTGGACATTCATCTGCACGATCCCGGCGAACTGGGCGCCCATCAAATAGGGCTGATCGCCGAACGCACCCGCCGCCACGGCCTGGCCGGAAAGGTCGCGATCAGCCACGCTTACTGTCTGGGCACGATGGATGATGTCCAGATTGGCCGCGCGGCGAACCTTTTGGCGGAAAACGGCATTTCGATCATGACCACGGGCGCCGCTCATAGCCCGGTGCCACCGGTGCAACGGCTGCACGATGCCGGGGTGCAGGTGTTTTCGGGGTCCGATGGTGTCCGGGACGCGTGGACGCCCTTCGGGAACGCAGACCAACTGGAACGGGCCATGCTGGTGGCCCAGCGTTTTAACTTTCGCACCGATGAAGGCCTGCGGTTGGCCTTCCATGTAGCTACCCACGGTTGTGCACAGGCGCTGGGCTTATCCGATTACGGACTTGACGTGGGCTGCGCCGGAGATATGGTCTTGCTGGATGGCGAGAACGTTGCCGAGGCCGTTGTGACCCGCCCACCCCGCAGATTGGTAGTGAAAGGCGGCCGGGTCGTGGCCCGCGATGGTACGGCGCTTGTCTAGGAACCCCCAATGGATTGGAAGCCGGCGAACTGGCTGAATACCAATGGGACGGGTGATTCCGCCCAAAATTGCATCATAACCACCGTCGCACCGATGCCAGGTACTGCCGGTAGTCTTCGCCGAACTTTCCTTCAAGGTATCGCTCCTCGCGCAAGATCACACCGTAGTGCATGATGACCAGAGCGGGAACGAGCAGCGCCAGAACCCACACGCTGTCAGCGGCGATCGCGATTCCCGTGTAGAGGAATCCGGTGCCAAGATAGAGGGGGTTGCGGCTGAATCGGAAGGGGCCGCTGGTCACGAATGCCGTGGACGGTTTGTATGGCGCAAGGGCGGTGCCTGCCCTGCGAAACTCGCGAATGGTAAGGGCAAAGAGGATCACGCCGGCTGCGATCAGCAGCGCCCCAAGCGCGTACTGGAGACCATTCGGCAGCAGGGCGCGGGGCAGAAAGTAATCGATCAAAAATCCTCCCAGCAGGAATCCCAGGTAGATCAATGGAGGTGGAGCGATGACGCCTGGGATGTCTTTGTCGTTCACGGACATGAATGGCCTCCTCCACTTGCTTCGTCGACGGGCTGATTTTGCATGTTCCCGCCCGCCCGATTGCATTGAATACAACAACCGGCGGCATCGACTGGATGATCGCCGAGGGCCTTCCTGATTTCTTGGTACGAGACAAACGATGCGTTTGTCCAGCGCGGCGCGGCGGCTCAGCGGGGGATATTGGCGAAATCCCAGGAGGTGACGGTGGTGGGGGTGACGATCAACGCGGAGCGAGGCCGGCTGTAGAACCGCTCGAGCAGAGGGGAAAGCTGGGCCGGGAGCAGCGATTTACACATCGG
>JACZVE010000025.1 GCA_022572825.1 SAR324 cluster bacterium | reverse complement strand
TCGTGGAAGGGGTTTTTTCTGCCGGTGCCAGGCTGATTCCATGGGAGAACCGCATCTTACGATTCAGGCTCCGCGTGGGAGGCGAGGATGGTCCGGTCCAGGGCGGCAGGCAAGTCGCTCAGCTACCGCCCCACCCGAGCACGGATGGGGATGTGAACCGGGGTAACGGCGCTCTGGAGGACGTTGAGAGCGAGGGCATTGCTGGTGTGCAGCGGGTGCTGCTGGTAGGCGAGGTGGTCTGGGTTGCGCAAGAGCCGGGTTGACCCGCCAGCGGCTTGTTTTAGGCGAGGCGGTGTAGCCCAGATTCAAAGAATCGCTCCATCTCGTATTCACTAAATTTGGGCTATGAATGGCCTGATACTCTCACGATTTGAGAATCGTGCCGAGATGCTCAGGATGCCCATTATTCAATCGAAGCTCCGCGAAGAACGGCCCATGAATTTATTCCGGCATCGTCAGGCGGTGAACCTAGTGTCCCCGCAACTGGCTTCGCGTGTCCTCGTGCTCTTAGCACTGACGCTCATCCCCGGAGTCATTTTGGCACAGGCGCCGTCGCAGGAGGGGGCGGTCATTCTGATGTACCACCGATTCGGCGAAGATGCCTATCCCGCCACGAACACACCGTTGGACCAGTTCGAGGCGCATTTGGCTGAACTGAAGGACCCGAAATATACGGTGCTGCCGGTTCCGGAGATTATCGCCGCTCTGCGTAACGGGGACCGGCTTCCTTCCCGCACGATCGGTATCACCATCGACGACGCCTATCTGTCGGTCTTTACGGAGGCTTGGCCGCGGCTGAATGCTGCGGGATTTCCGTTCACGCTGTTCGTTTCCACCGAGCCCCTGGACAAGCGCTTTCGGAGCATGCTGACCTGGGATCAGCTGAGGACGATGGTTGCCTCGGGACAAGTGACTCTCGGGAATCATACGGCGACCCACGTGCACATGGCCGATCTTAGGGCGGGACGCAACCGGGAGGAAATCGAGCATGCGAACCGGCGTATCGACGAAGAAACCGGGGTAACACCCAGCCTGCTCGCCTACCCCTACGGGGAGTTCACTCTAAGCGTTCGAGATCTTGTGGAAGCGGGGGGATTTGCGGCGGCATTCGGTCAACACTCCGGCGCGATGGGACCGAATTCCGACCTGTTCGCTCTCCCACGTTTCGCACTGAACGAGGCTTACGGGGGGATGGATCGCTTCCGTCTGGTGGTGAACTCGTTGCCCTTGTCCGTTCGCGATGTGGTTCCCGTTGACGCCCTGTTGTCGCCCAGCAACAATCCACCGCTGGTCGGCTTTACGGTGGATGAACAAGTGGGGGGCGTGGATCACCTGCAGTGTTATGCGTCGGGGCAGGGAGCGTTTCCCTTGCGGCATCTCGGCGGCGGACGCATAGAAGGGCGTCCGGCATCGCCGTTTCCGGTGGGCCGCTCCCGCATCAACTGCACCTTACCTGGCCCAGGCTCCCGCTGGCGCTGGTACGGGCGGCAATTCTATTTGCCAAAAAATTGAGACCGCACGTCCCTCTGGCATGGCGCGAGGCATGCCCACCGATGCGTGAGAGTGGGCACAGACGGCCTTCGGCGAAGCATGCCACCATGGTAATCAAGCCCAAGAACCCGGCGGACGGCCCGGTTCCAGGCGAAGCCCTGCGGGCCGCTACCACCGCCAGACCGTTCCAACCTCGCGCCTTTATAGCTTGGAGGCCAGGGATGGGCCGGTTCTGGAGGATCGTCTGGCGGCCAACGTCACAATTCCCCTATTCAAGGGCTCGATGGACGCGTTTCTCCAAAGCATGCTGGCCGGATTCGAAGCCGAGTTCTTCGTGAAGCTCGGGTTAGCCCTCTTCGCCGGTCTCGCGATCGGTGCGGAGCGGGAAAGCAAGGGCAAGCCCGCGGGGATCAGCACCCATTCATATGTGGTCGGCGGCGCCATGTTGTTCACGTTGATGTCCCTGCACAACGGCGGGGACAGCCCGACCCGGATCGCCGCACAAATCGTGAGTGGCGTCGGATTTCTCGGAGCGGGGATCATCCTGAAAATGGAATCCGGGCTCGTGACCAACCTCACGACGGCGGCGAGCATCTGGTTCTCCGCCGCGATCGGCATGGCGATCGGCTTCGGCTGGTATGTGATTGCGGCAGCTGCGATCGCCTATTCCGTATTGGTGCCGCGAATACCGAGCCTAAGAAAGGATCGCGCGGCGCCACGCCGCTCGACGATCGAGGAGGCGCAGACGGCCCCCTCCCGGAACGCAACCGGAGGCACCTTGCTAACTCTGGCGAAGCTGTTTAGATTTTCAAGGTAAGTTGAAAGAGAAAGTATTTTTATCCAACAAACTTAAGAACTCCGTTCGGAAGTTTAAGCTATTGATTTCATAATGCAAATAACTGCGCAACAGTCGCGTAGAAACCGTGAACCCAGTCAATATGAGCCAAGATGAAAAGCAACACACCCAGCTTCTATGAAGCTCTCAGCCACTCCCCGGTGCGCGCTGCCGGTAATAAGGTGGATCTTTCGATTTACCGGGGGTGCGGTGAAACCACATACGGCAAATTCGAGTACAACGCGCCACACGAAGGCCTACTTCAGGTGGGCGGCCCTCAAAGCACTGAAACCGAATGGAACGACCAATTCGAAATCGCCTGGACAAAAGTGGGCGATAAGGGCCCCCTCCTGCTTTTGCTGCACGGTGTGCCCTGCAATCGTGCTCAGTGGGAAGAAGTCCAGCGACTCCTAGGCCGGTTTTGCGAGACGATCGCCATCGATATGCTGGGCATGGGAGAAAGCAGCCAACCCCGTATGTATGGCCGAAAAAACGATCCCAGTGAAAACGACTGTTGGCACTGGATCAATGACGTCGATTATGTGGAAAAACTTATGCAGCACGAATTCCCGGGCCGCAAGTTCGTTCTGATCGCTGACGATTGGGGCAGCGGAATTGCTTCCCATTATGCCGCTAAGCACAATGATCGCCTGTTGGCTTTGATCCAATTGGACGCGATTACGTTCGACGGCTATCCGGTCAATGAAATCCAAGCCATCGGCCGTGCCTCCCAGATACCGAATACCCCCGAAGGCGAGCAAACGTTTGCCATGGCCCTCGGCGCATTCGATCAGACTCTGGTGCAGATTCTGAAAACCATGGTCTACGATCCCGGGGTGTACAATCAATACAAGCTCAGGCTCCTCACCTTCCCTTATGTCGATGTCGACTATGAACGGAACCGTGCAGGCGACGGCGTCACGGATGTGGCCACATCGATCACGATGCTACAGAACGTGCATAACATGCGGGTACTGGCTGATCGCGCGGCGATCCTCAGCCCTGCCCTGTTGCTGCCCTACGATGAGAAACGCAACCCAAACGGCGTTAAATACAACGAAATCAGTGTGCCGACCCTCATTGCCTGGGGCGAGTTCGACAACATGATGCCCGCGGCGCAGACGCAAAGATTCGCCAATATCCTCGGAACGGACGACGTTCAGATCACGTACATTCCCCGGGCCGGTCACTTTGCCCATACCGATCAGCCGCTGTTCGTCGCGGATACGATGATCAACTTCGTCCGCCGCGTCGTTGGACGTAGCGCCATGGCTGATATCAATATTGGCAACGAGGGCATTTGGAAGGGCGATGAGCGCGCGATGATCGAAGATCTCCGGGCCATTCACGGAATAATGCCCTAATTTTACTGCAGGGTCTCCTTCACGGGACCATGACGGGTGCAACTGACTTTCAGGGAATGTGCTTAGCCCTGTTTGCCTCCTCCTTCATGAATGGTTCGGGTCGATGATGGTCCTCGTCACGCAACGCTTAATTCTGCCGCTCATCGGAATCGCTGGGCTCCTCGCGGTGCTCGCATATCTGTCATTGGTCAGCGCCGAAGAGTTGCCCGAGCGGTTTGAAACGACCTCCTACAAGGACGTGGAGGACCTCTTCGAGCGCTTGGGGTACACGCCTGAGGCCTGGCAGGCTGGCGTTCGGGTTATCCCCCGCGTGTATCTGGCAAATGTGCCCTCGCGCTGGCGCAGCACTCACTCCAAAGAGGTCTCCATCAGGACGAAGAAGCAGCTCTTCTTCCGGACGCTCGCACCGTTGGTGCTGCGCGTCAATGAGCTGATTCTCGATGACCGGACCAGGGTGCAATCCCTCGCGGCAGAGCTCGCGGAAGGTCGGACGCTTGGCGCCTCCGACATCGCCTGGCTCGACGAGCTCGCCGAGTATTACAAGGTCACACCTCCGGATTCGACGGGTTGGAGCGCGCACGGCCTAGCCACCTTGTTGTTGCGCGTCGATATCATTCCGGCGTCCTTGGCGCTGAGTCAGGCGGCGCAAGAGAGCGGTTGGGGCACGTCGAGATTCGCCGATTTGGGAAACGCCGTATTTGGGCAATGGACGCGGGGAGCCGGAATCACTCCCGATCAACAGCGGGAGAAACACAGCCCCTACCGGATCGCCGCTTTCGAGAGCCTCATTGACTCGGTGCGGTCCTACGCGAAAAACCTCAACACCAATCGAGCCTATCGTGAATTCCGGCGGAGCCGGGCGGAGCTTAGGGCGCGTGGCGAAAGGCTGAGTGGTCACCATCTGGCGCAGACATTGAATCGGTACTCCGAAGAGAAGCAGCGGTACGTCGATTTGCTCAGGCAGATCATGCGGGTGAATCGCCTTGACGCCGTCGACGACGCTTACCTCGACGACAACCGGCCGATTCTCCTTGTCCCGGTGGGTGTCGACTCCGAGTGACGCTGCCGCCGCCTCGCGCGGAGATGCTTTCCCGGCACCCTTCAATACCTGCGCCGGATAAGGCTTCCCCTTGGGCGATGGCCTGCGCGGCCCGGTAGGTGAGCAGGCGCGCCGCCTCCCGATTCGTGGCCACGTCCGCGAGTTGCCACCTTACTGCCTGGAAATCGGCCACGGGGCGGCCGAACACCCGGCGCCGCGCGGTATCGTCCAGGGCCGATTGCAGACCGGATCGCGGCATGCCGCAACACATGGCCCCTACGACGGCCCGGGCGATATCGATCGCCTCCATCGCCGCCTTGGAGGCCCGCCCCGCAGGAAGCAACAGGTTTTGCGATGGGCCTGACCCACTTCACCGTCGTGCGGCGGCCCGACGGCACCATCGCGACAGCGGCGGCCGCGACCTCCGGGTGAGGCGCAGAGAGGCCAAAGGAGAGAACGGAATTGACCACGGGCAGCGGGATCGACGCCAGCAGTCCAAAACACCTGCGCGATAAATACGCCATCGCCGGCGTCGGCGAGACCACCTATACCCGGGGGTCGGGACGCAGCACGCGCGCGCTGGGAACCTGGGCTGTGCGCAACGCGATGCGGGATGCGGGTATGCAACCCGGCGACATCGACGGCATGTTGTCCTATTCGGGCAACGATTCGACCTTTGCGCCGTTTATCGCCGGCGACCTCGGCATCCGCCTCAATTTTTACATGGACGTGCATGGCGGCGGCTCCAGCACCGAGGCGCTGGTCGGCATCGCCATGGGGGTAATCGAGGCGGGCCTGTGCGAGGTGGTGGCGATCTACCGCGCCATGAACGGCTATTCGGAGGTGCGCATCGGAGGGACCGGCGCCCGCTCGGCGCCGCCCGTGGCCGGCGACCAACTGCACAGCCGCGCCTATGGCTGGCAGGCGGCCGGACAGATGTTCAGCCACACCTTCATGCGCCACATGTACGACTACGGCACCACCCCGGAGCAGGTGGCGATGGTGAAGGTCGCCCACAGCCAACACGCCTCGAACAATCCAAAGGCATTGTATCCGAAACGCGTCACGGTCGAGGACGTGGTGAGCAGCCGCTTCATCGTCAAGCCGCTGCATTTGTTGGATTGCTGCGTCGAGAGCGACAACGCCACGGCGATCATCGTTACCCGTGCCGAACGCGCCCGCGACTGCCCACACACCCCGGCGTTGATTCAGTCGGTCGCCGGCCGGGTCTCCAAGCCGCGCAGCGACATGCACTACCAGCATGGACCGATTTCGACCGTCGCGGGCTACTATGCCAAGGACATCCTCTGGCCCAACGCCGGCGTCGACCCCGAGGACATAGACGTCACCGGGTCGTACGACGCCTTTACCTTCACCGCCCTGCTGCAGCTCGAGGATTACGGCTTCTGCAAAAAAGGCGAAGGCGGCGAGTATGTCAGCGGCGGCACCATCCTACTCGGCGGGAAACGCCCCAACAACACCAGCGGGGGACATCTCTGCGAGGGCTATACCCACGGCATGAGCATGGTGATCGAGAATGTTCGCCAGCTGCGGGGCGAGACCGACGATTTCTGCCCGATCGGGCCGGACGGCAAGCGCCGGCACACATACGATTACAGCGAAGGCGGCTGCCGCCAGGTCAAGGACGCTGAGCTAACCGCCAATCTGGGCTGGGCCATTCCGGGCACCGGCTCGGCAATGGTGATGCGCAAGGGTTAACCCAGCGCGCGGGTAGTGAGAGGGGTTTACGGGAGCATCGGGCTATGGCCATCAACACCGAATATCTGGGTATGCCGTTGAGCGTCAACGATCTGGACATCGAGAACATCGAGTATTTCCGCTACTGCGCGGAGCATAATTTCCACCTGCAAGCCTGCGCCAAGTGTAACCTGCTGCGCTATCCGCCAACCACCGCCTGTCCGTGGTGCACCTGCCTTGAATCGCGCTGGGTGCCGGTCGAGGCGAAGGGCACGGTGCATTCCTACGGCGAAGTGCACCACGCCATTCAACAGGCCTTCAAGGATCATGTGCCCTACATGATCCTGCTGGTCGATCTGGACACACAGAACGGCGAGCCGAGCGAACATGAGGCGCTGCGTGTAGCCGGCAATCTGACCACGCTGGATGGCAGGCTGGCGCCGCCGGAGATGGTACGCCGGGTCGGCATCGGCACCCGTGTGCGCATGGTCTTTACCGACGTCGACGAGGGGCTGGCGTTGCCGCAATGGACCATCGATGAGGAAGCCGAGCAGCCGGAGTCGCCTTGGCGCTATCCGCAGGAATAAGCGCGCCTGATCTGCCTGCCTAGAATCGGTTCAGTTTGAGAGTTAGCGTTGGGGCTGGACCGCTTCAAGAACGAACGGCTTGCCCGACCTATCATCCTTGCATCCACACAACTCGAAGTCTCATTCCCAGATTGGATAGATACCGGTGGAAAAGCCACTATGGACGGGTTGTTGGCGTGATAAAGCTGGAAGAATTGTTCGAGTTGAAATGGCCGCCACGATCCTGCCCGCAATGGCCCACGGCGCGAAGGACGATGAACGCAACACTGCCGCCAATTGGGGCGTGACAATGGCAACGGCCATACAACAGCCGGGTGCGCTCTTCGCAAGAGCATAAAAGTGGGAGTCCGTCCCATCCGGTTTTACCGGGAACCGGGGCTTTGCGAGCGGGGCGGCCGGGCCCGAGGGGTTCTACGGAAGCATGGCCCGCCGTGCGTTGCGGGGCCGTATACCCGCAGTCCCGGTTGAGCTTGCGGGCCGGAGGGTCTATACAGGGACATGCGCCACGCGTGGGCCAGGCGTAGCCGAAGGGTGTGCGTGGGGGCAGTGGTTTGTGAAGAACATGCAAGGGGCGATGCTTGCCGCCATGGCCGAAGCAAGCGAGGATTTCGGCAGCAAGGTGAAAGCGCTGGCGAGCGCACAGTGAAGCGCACTGCGAATTACACCGTGAATTACCCAGTGAAGCGCAAATTGAAGCGCACAGTGAATGAAAGCGGACGAGCTCCGGCTGCTGCTCGACAAAGCGGGGGCACGCCGGTTCGGCCGCCCCTGTCCGCCAATCCGGGCCACCACACGGGAGTGCTGCATTCATGAAAACCATCGACATCAAGGGATATCAGGAAACCATCGTTGAGCGCAGCGATTACCCTTTGGACAAGTGCAAGCAAATCCTGGCCAACGAGGTGACCTCCATCCTGGGATACGGGCCCCAGGGCCGTGGTCAGGGCCTCAACATGCGCGACCAGGGCTTCAACGTGACCATCGGCCTGCGCAAGGGCCGCAGCTGGGAGCGCGCGTTGGAGGACGGCTGGGAAGAGGGCAAAAACCTGGTGAGCGTGGAGGAGGCCGCGCAAAAAGGGACCATCATCCAGTACCTGATCTCCGACGCCGGCCAGATCTCCAACTGGCCCCTGGTGAAAAGCTGCCTCAACGACGGCGACGCCCTGTATTTTTCCCATGGCTTCGGGATCGTCTACAAGGAGCAGACCAATATCGTCCCCCCCGACACCGTGGACGTGATGATGGTGGCACCCAAAGGCAGCGGGTTATCGCTGCGGCGGCTATTCGAGCAGGGCCTGGGGATCAACGCCTCCTTTGCGGTCTTTCGGGATTACACCGGCCGCGCGCGGGAGCGCTGCCTTGCCACCGCCTTTGCCATCGGATCGGCGCACGCGTTCGAAACCACGTTCGAGCACGAGGTGTACAGTGACCTGACCGGCGAGCGCAGCGTGCTGATGGCGTTGATCGAGGGCGCCTTCCGGGCCCAGTTCAATGTGCTGCGGGCGCATGGCCACTCGCCCTCGGAAGCTTTCAACGAGACGGTGGAGGAGGCGTTGCAGAGTCTCTATCCCCTGATCAACGAGCGCGGGATGGACTGGATGTTCGCCAACTGCTCGGCCACTGCCCAGCGTGGCGCCCTGGATTGGGCCCCGCGCTTTCAGGAGGTCATCCAGCCCGTGATCGAGCAGATTTACGGGCGCGTCAAGGAAGGCAAGGAGACCGCGATCGCCATTGAGACCAATTCCAAAGCCGATTACCGCGAGCAGTTGGAAAAGGAGCTCAGCGAGATCGACCAGTCAGAATTGTGGACGGCGGGGCGCGTGCTGCGCCCTCTGCGTCCTGGACCCTAGGCCGCCGCGGCCAGGCCTGCGCCCGCGCACCCGGCGGGCCCGGACAACCGCAACTCGAATCCGCGCACCGGCTGACAATGCGGGGCCGGTGGCGCGTCCGCCGCCGTGCTTGCCCGCAACCGCAAAGCCGCCAACGACATCTCGTCCCGATGCCCAAGTCCCATTTCGCTCTCATCGCCAAGCGTCTGGCCGCGCTGCGGGAACGCATGGCGGACCACAAGCTGAGCGTATATCTGGTGCCTTCGGCCGATGAGCACCAGAACGAGTACCTTCCCGCCCACAAGCTCCGCCGCCAGACCATCAGCGGATTTTCCGGCTCCGCGGGCGACGTGGCGGTAACGCCGGACTCGGCGCACCTGTTCGTCGATTCGCGCTATCACGTGCAGGCCGACAGGGAGGTGGATTCCTCCCAGTTCCACGTACACAAGCTGGGCGTGTCGGGGGAGCTGGAGCTTGCAGGCTGGCTGACCGCGCACGAGCAGCAGCATGGACCGTTGCGCGTGGGCTTCGACCCCTTCCTGGTGAGCATGCGTTCGGTCGAACGCCTGGCCGCGGCGCTGAAAAACGAGGCCTCCCAACTGGCGCCGATCGAGGTCAACCTCGTCGATCAGTTGTGGGACGAGCGCCCTCCCGCGGCGACCAGGCCCGTGTTCGTCCTGCCGGACGAACTGGCCGGCGAGACCGTCGCCGACAAGCTGTCCCGCGTGCGGGCGGCGATGAAGGGCAGCGGCGTCCACGCGCTGGTGTTGACCAAGCTGGACGAGGTGGCATGGCTGACCAACCTGCGCGGCGCCGACATCCCATACAATCCCGTGTTCGGGGGGTATCTGATTTTGGAGGAACGGCAAGCCACTTGCTACACGGACGCGCCGGTCAGCGAGGATATCCGCGCCGACCTGGCGGATCGCGTCACCTTTCAGCCCTACGACGGGTTTCACCCTGCCCTCCAGACTTTGGCGGCGGCGAAGCACACGACCTTCTGGTTCGATCCCGACGGTACCAGCCAGGGTACGCGTCTGGCGGTGGGAGATGCGCCGCTGGTGACCACCTCCCCCAACCCCGTGGCCACCATGAAGGCCGTGAAGAACCCGGTGGAAATCACGATCAGCCGGGAGGCCCACATCAAGGCGGGCTGTGCCAAGGTGCGCAGCTTCTCCCACCTGCACTCCCTGCTGCGCGAGGGGCGCAAGGTCAGCGAGGCCGACTACGCCGCACTGCTCTATGAGGAATACGCGCGCGAGGAGGGATTCGCGGACCTGAGTTTTACGACCATCTCCGCCTTCGGCGCCAATGGGGCTGTCGTGCATTACAGCAAGCCGGACCCGCGGCAGATGCTGGAGCCCGGAGGCCTGCTGCTCGTGGATTCGGGGGTGCAGATCCTCGGCGCCACGACCGACGACACCCGCACGATCGTCATCGGCGAACCGGACGATCAGCAAAGACAGCGCTTCACAGACGTACTGCGTGGGCATATCCGGCTGGCCATGCAGATCTTCCCGCAGGGCACAACCGGCCAGATGCTCGACGCCATCGCCCGTTCCCCCCTCTGGAACGAGGGCATGGACTTTGGCCACGGCACCGGCCACGGCGTGGGGGCGTTTCTCAACGTACACGAAGGACCGCAGAACATCAGCCCTCGCGGCGTGGTGCCCCTGGAGGCGGGGATGATCGTCTCTAACGAGCCCGGCTATTACCGTAGCGGATGGGGTGGCATCCGGTGCGAGAACCTGTACGTGGTGGAGGAGGCCCTGGGGCTGCCGCCCCACCCGGCCGGGAAGTGCTGGCTACGCTTCTCCCCATTGACGTTGATCCCCTTCGACGGCGCCTTGGTGGACTGGCAGCGGCTCACCCACGAGGAGCGGCGCTGGCTGGAGGACTATCAGCGCTGGGTGCAGGCCACCCTCTCCCCCCAATTGGAGGAGCCACACCGGCACTGGCTGCACGAGGCCTGCGCCCTGCCGGCTTGAAAAGTGACCGTCTCATGGAAGGGGGCAGGGGGGCGAGGTTTTGCCCTCCAAGCCGGGCAGCGGGTCGTCAGGACCGCAACGAGGGTGGCGCCGGCTCTCCGTCGTCGCCGACCCCTTCATCCGGCGCGGCTGCACTGGAAACGCGGCGCGGAACCCGGAGCACCAGCGTGATTCCCGGCGTGCCGGTGTTGGATTGGGCAACGATGGATCCGCCGTGCAGATCCGCCCACATTTTCGCCGTGGAGAGACCCAGACCGATCCCCTCCGCGCCGAAGTCGAACAAGCCGCTGGTGTGATGATCCGCCTTGCCGAGCGTGACGAATGGCTCGAAGATGCGCTCCAATTGCTCCTCGGCAACGCCCACGCCATAGTCCTTGACATGAAATTCGACCCAACGCGCGTCGCCCACAATGGACAGATCGATGCGTGAGTTGTCCGCGCTCGCGCGCACAGCGTTGATCAGCAACTCCTCGATCACTTCCTCCATTTTCTCCCGGTCCCACTCGCAATCCTCCCTGAATGCGCACTCGGGCAGCTGAAGACGGATGCCGCGGCTGGTAATGAACGGGCTGAGGCGCTCAATGACCCGGTCGCAAATCTCGGAGGGATTGACGACTTCGGGCTCCAGGGGAAACTGCGTGCGCTCGCTGGCCTTCAAATGCTGCAACGACCGCTCCACGATTTCCTTGAGCCGTTCGATGGATCCCCCCATCCGTGGCGCGAGCGATTCGAATTGCACCGATGCGCCCTGGCTGGCCAGATGGTGGTAGCCCGACAATATCGCCAACGGCGTGCGCAACTCGTGTCCCAGCACACGCAGCACATCTGCGCGAAACGTGGATAACCGTTGCAGCTCGTCGTTTTTGAGGAGCAATTCCCGCGTCCGCTCGTCCACTTTTACCTCGAGCTGGATGTTCATTTGCCGCAGGCTTTCCATCAGCGTTTGATTCTGGCGTTCCAGCAACCGCCGGCTGAGGGCCGATTCCACCTCGAACAGGAACTGATCCATGTTGTGGATCGGCTTGACGAGAAAATCGGAGATGTTGAAACGCTCCCGGGCCGCCAGTGCCTGGGGCAGTTCGCCATAGCCGGTGAGGATAATGAAGGCCAGGTCGTTCCCGTCGCGGCGCAGGTTTTCCAGCAGGGTCAGCCCGTCCATCCTGGGCATCCGCAAGTCCGAAATAATGAGATCGATCTTCTCCTGCCGCGCGATCTCCAAGGCCCTTTGCCCGTCCTCCGCCGTGGAGACCGCGTGGTTCAGCGGTTCCAGCATGCGGGTCAGCATGATGCGGATGGAAGGCTCGTCGTCGACGATCAGTACGTTGCTGCGGCTCATCTCGCCAAGCCCATGGGGCCGGGGTTACCAGTTTTGCGCAGCACCGATCGCGGTCGCCGGACCTAGGATCGTTTCCCGCGGGCGACCGTGGGCGGCGCAAAGCCGTCCCTATCATTGAACGATGGCAGCCAACCTTCGGTTGGCTGCCGGACGTCCGGCATGCCTGCCCAACCTACTGAATTGAAACCTTGCCGGAGACATTCGGCGGAAGGGACGAGGGCCGGTCCCTGGCAGGCCCTCCGTGACGGAAGCCGCGACCTCTAATCTTGGCGACGGTACGCCATCCATGAGGAAAACGAGGTGCGGCGACGCGCGTCTCCAACGAGTACCCTTTTCTACTCCGTGAAAAAGGGATCGCGCGCCCGAGAACAAAACTCGCACGGCGATGTGTCGTCCGCGCGATTGCCCTTGGACACGGTTCGATGACAATAGCGCGAAATCCATCCAAAATCCAATTTCATGAGGGCCGCGCTACTTTTTTCATTTTTGGCTCATGGGCTGGTAGAATACTGGAATGCACCCTACGCAGAGTGGCTGTGGATCACGGTTTCCCGCCCTCAGCGCAGACACTGCGCGGACGCTGCGTGTGCGATTGCGGCAGCGGAAGTGTCGTGAAAGGCGACCGCACCGCGGGCTTTCATGACTGGGTACGGCAACTGTCCATGAAGGAACTCTTGTTTGTGTACGGCACGTTGAGAAGGGCCGTCGGGCACCCGATACACGAACTGCTTCTGAACCATGCGGATTACGTGGGTATGGGGCGCTACGCGGGTTTGTTGTTCGATGTCGGCCGCTATCCCGCCGTCGTCCCCGATCCGGGCGGCGGGGGCAGCGTCGTTGGGGAGGTATACCGGCTCCGTGCCGCCGACGCCGTGCTGCCCGTACTGGACAGGTACGAAGGTTGCACGGACCGGGAAGATGCGGAAGCGGAGTATCGCCGCGTCGTTCAACCTGTCAGGATGGATGACGGCAACCGCCGCGAGGCCTGGATTTACCTATACAATCATCGCACGGAGGGGCTGAGGCCGATCGCGGGGGGAGATTATCTGCGCAGGTAAGCGACGCACGCCGCGGGCGGCCTCCACCGCTCGGGCGACGACACACCGGCGATCCCGCCGCGGATCGAGCCAGGCAAGGACGCACATCGCATGAGCAACAGCGGCAGACAATTTCTGGTAGGGGCGGCGCTGCTGGCTGTTACCTTCGCCTCCGCTTCCGCCCCCTTTGCGGCCAGATGCGACGACGTGGAATCGTGCCTCCCCCAACTGCGCTTCGGAGAGACCCGCGCCCAGAGGGAACTGGCGGCCCAGACGTTGGGGGAACGCGGCGATCCGGTGGCGATCACCGCACTCGTCACTGCATTGCAGGAGGATGATGGGGAATATGTGCGCGTCAAGGCGGCACAAGCGCTGGGCCGGCTAGGCACGCCGCAGGTGGTGGAGCCGCTGTCCAAGGCGCTGGCCGGCGATCCCCGTGAACGCGTGCGGGAGACCGCCGCCTCCGCGCTGGGCATGATTGGCGCGCCGACGGGCGCTCCCGCGTTGATCGCGGCGCTGGAGGGCGATCAGGCGTGGCAGGTGCGCGCCGCCGCGGCATGGGCACTGGGCCAGTTTGGGCCGCACCCCGACTCGGCGCTGGCCCTGTCGCGGCGGTTGCTGGAAGATGGACGGCGGGAAGTGCGCATCGGCGCGGCTGTTGCCATCGCACGACTGCAGGCGCCCGAGGGAATTGAAGCGATGACACGTGCGTTAGGGGAAGACATCTCGGCTGAAGTGCGCAACGCCGCGGCGGTCGCGCTCGTATCGTTGCAAGGGGAAGGTGCGGAGGCGGCGCTGCTGGAGGCCCTGCGGGCCGAGGGAGACCGTGGTGTGCGGCGCACGGTGGCCGAGTCGCTGGGAATGCGCAAGCAGGAAAGTGCCGCCGGTGGCCTCATTCGCGCCTTGCAGATGGATTCGGCCATCGAGGTGCGTCAGGAGGCGGCCCGAGCCTTGGGCCGCATCGGCGGCGAGGCCGCCCGCGAAGCACTCGCTTACTACGCCGAACACTCGGTCTTTCGACAAATTCAGCGCGCGGCCCGGGATGCTCTAGCCCTGATTCCCCTGGAGGCCGAGCCCCAGCCAACGGCTTCAACCACCAATTAGCGCGGCGTCCATGCTCGCCGAATGGCTGCACTGGATCGACGGTTGGGTGTACGCCTGGTTCGGACGGGAAGCGCTGCCGGCGTTCAGCGCCCTCCCCCTGCTATATACC
>JACZVE010000346.1 GCA_022572825.1 SAR324 cluster bacterium | reverse complement strand
AGTACGCCCAGGGCTTTGCTGCCAAACAACGACAGGAGAAGCAAGAATAGAATCACGATTGTAATTGGACGTTCCAGGATATAGCTCCACTGGCCGCCGCTGATCTGATACGAGTAGATTACAGAGTCTTCCGCCATGCCGCCGAGGAGGATGCCGATTACCGCGGCCGGGACTGAGTAGTCAAAACGCTTGAACAACCACCCAACCACGGAGAAGACCAGAACAGTTATTGGCCCGGACAGGTCTCCCGTCAGGCCGAAGGCGCCGAAAACGGCCATTGCCAGCACAGTTGGCACGAGGTAAGTCATCGGTACCTTGACCACATTGGCAAGCAACGGAATGAACATCAACCCGAGCGCAATGAGCAAGAATGCCTGGCCGAAATTCGCCAAAATAATTGCGTAAACGACGTCTGTCTGTGCACGAATAAACTGCGGCCCGCCAGTAATATTGTGCATCGCGAATGCCGCCAGCATGACTGCGGTGGCGCCGCCACCGGGAATGCCCAGCGCGAGAAGTGTCGCCATCGAGCCAGCTTCTGATGTGCTGTTGGCGGACTCCGAGGCGACCACTCCGGCGGGGTTACCCTTGCCGAAAGAATCCGGGTCCGCATCGCTGTTCTTGGTCGCTATGTAAGACAGAAGATTGGCAACCGATGAGCCCACTCCGGGAACGGCTCCGACGAAGACCCCGATAAGACTGCCACGCAGCAATATCCACGGGTAGCTGAATGCTTTGCGGAAGCCCGCAAAAATGTCTCGGGCACTTACTTTTCGTGCCGCGCTGTCTGCGACCAGGTATTGCGTTTTTGCCAATCTAAAAAGCTCGGAAGCGGCAAACATTCCGATCATCGCCGGAATGGCCGGCACCCCGTCAAGGAGATAAACGCTGCCAAAAGTGCCGCGCGATACGCCTGCTTCGCTGAACCCGATCGTGCCGATCAGCAGGCCAATCAGACCTGAAATGACGCCTTTCAACAGGCTGCCACTGCTTAGGCTCCCAATGAGCGTAATGCCCCAGAGAATGACGGCGGCCATCTCCGCCGGGCCTATCTTGAGCACCATCGTTGAAATCGGCCCAATCAGCAGGAACAGGATGCTATAGCCTACGAGTACGCCAATGCACGAAGCACCCAGGAGAGACGCCATGAACTTGCCCACCGCCGAGCAGCTGCGCGTAGCCGAGCTCGAGGCGGCGCAGATCCAGTTGAACATCCGGTCGCTCGAGGCACAACGTCGATCCATCGAAAGCACATCACGGCAACTGACGGAGGAGCGAGGCGCTCTCCTTCGGTCGCTGCAGGAACACCAGGGCGCGATCGTCGGTTATCTGAACGCCGCCTATACCCTTGGCGGCGGGAATCTCGTGAAGCTCGTACTCAAACAGCGCGATCCTACCAAGATCCCGCGCATGCTCGCCTACTACGGCTATCTCGCACGCGCGAGAACCGCGGCACTCAGCGAAGCCCGCGAGCTACTCAACGCCCTCGACGCGAAAGACCAGGCCATCGAGGCCAATCACACGACACTCCTGCAGAGGAAGCACTCGCTCACCCGCGCGTTCGAGCGCCTGGCCGAGGCGCGTGAGGCCCGCGCATCGGTGCTTTCATCGATCAGCCTCCACATCAGCATGCGCGAATCCGATCGCGAAGAGCTATCCGAGGCCCTCGTTGCGATCGAACGCGCGCTGGCACGCGTTACCCGAGAGCGCCAATTCGATGCACGCACCTTCAACACGGCGCGCGGGCAGATTCCGTGGCCGGTGGAAAAAGGCAGCATCACCCATCGATTCGGCAGCCGCCGGGAGGGAGAGCAGCGTTGGGCGGGGCTCTTCATCGCAGCCCCGGAAGGCACGGAAATACGGGCGGTGCATCCGGGCCAGGTGGTGTTCTCGAATTGGCTACGCGGTCTCGGCCTACTGCTGATCCTGGACCACGGCGGCGGCATGTTCTCCAGCTTCAACATCCCGGACCTGGATCTCTACTACCGGGACTGCGTGATCGGCGGCCCGGGCGCGTTCATCGTGGTGGCGGAAAGTTTCCAGGATTTCGGCAGCGCCATCCGGCGTAAACTCGTTCTTGAAATCGCCGGACTCGCGCCACGGGATGCGAACCGCAAGACGGCTCGGGCGCGGGGCGCCGGAAATTACCGTTTGCTTGGTCCCGCGGTGCCGTATGTTCCGGTGGTGCATCAAACGCCCAGCGCGCCCCGCTTTGAGGTTCCGGATTGCCGGATCGGCGAGCGCTTGTTGCAGCAATTCCGGTTTCGCCAGTTCGACGATTTTCAGTGATCCAAATATGAAGCAAGAACGTCCGATTAATCCGGCCGGAAACCTGCGGCCCGAATGGGGCAGCGATGTCTTCGCCCTGGCCCTGCGCAACCTCGGCCTGAAATACATCAGTCTCAACCCCGGCGCGAGCTACCGGGGCCTGCACGACAGTCTGGTCAACTTCCTCGGCAACGAATCGCCGCAGCTCGTCCTTTGCCTGCACGAAGAACACGCGGTCGCCATCGCCCATGCCTACGCCAAGGTGACGGGAGAGCCGATGGCGGTCGCCCTGCACAGCAACGTGGGCTTGATGCACGGCAGCATGGGTATTTTCGACGCCTGGTGCGACCGCGTGCCGGTCATCGTCCTGGGGGCGACTGGTCCCGTGGATGCGGCCTCGCGGAGGCCTTGGATCGACTGGATTCATACGGCCCTGGTTCAGGGAAATCAGGTCCGCGACTACGTGAAGTGGGACGATCAGCCCTATACCATCGAGGGCATCCCCGAGTCCTTTATTCGCGGATACCGCATGGCGACGACAGAGCCCACTGCCCCGGTATACATCTGCTACGACGCGGGATTACAGGAGGATCAAATCAAGGGGGAGATCGAGGTCCCTGACGTGACCCGTTTCTCCCCGCCGGCGCCGTTTCAGGCAAACCCTGAAGCCCTACGCAGGGCGGTGAAGCTCCTGGTCGAGGCAGAATCGCCTCTAATTATTGCTGATTTCCTCGGGCGCAATCCAGGGAGCGTAGCTTCTCTGGTTGAGTTCGCTGAGCTCCTGGCGATTCCTGTCCTCGACAAAGGTAATCGTCACAATTTCCCGAACACGCATCCTCTGGATGTATCTGGAGGGGCAGGTGAGCTTCTTAAAAAGGCGGATGTGATTTTGGCCCTGGATGTCCAGGACCTCTACGGTGCCATGACAACGGTAAACCGTACCACGCGCGTCATCGAATATGTGACGAATCTCTCGGTGAAGGTCATCCACATCTCTTTGAACGAGATGTTGGCGCACAGCTGGAGCACCGACTATCAGGCGCTGCAACCAACGGATGTGCCCATCTGCGCCGATACCTCTCTGGCGCTACCCGAGCTGACGAAGCTGTGCCGGGAGATGATGGGTAGCGACGGGAAAAAGAGGGCGCAGGTCGAGGTCCGGCTCAGCGAAACCAAAGGCATCCATGACCGGTTAAGGTCCAAGTGGATGGAAGATGCTCGCGTGACCACCACGCAGAAAGATATCTCCACGGCATGTCTGGCCTATGGTCTGTGGGAGGTCATCAAGAACGAGGACTGGGTCCTGGTCAATGGTAATTCCAACGGATGGGCGCGCCGGCTTTGGGATTGGACCAAGCCCAATCAGTATCTGGGGAGAAGCGGGGGTGCCGGATTGGGTTATGGGATGGGCGCCTCTATCGGGGCTGCCCTGGCCCACCTTGGGAGCGGAAAGATCTGTGTTGATATTCAGGCAGACGGGGATCTTCTGATGACCTCAAGCGCCCTGTGGACCGCAGCCAAACACAAAATTCCGCTTTTGATCGTCATGCACAATAACCAGTCGTTCTATAATTCCGAGGAGCATGGGGTGCAGATAGCTAAGTTTAGAAAGAGGCCGATGGAAACTGCAGGGATAGGGACCCATGTCGATGGTCCTCCGGTGAGCTTTTCCAAGATGGCGGACAGCTACGGTGTCTATGGAGAGGGCCCGATCAGGAGGCCGGAGGAGTTGATCCCGGCCCTCCAGAGGGCTCTCAAGGTGGTT
>JACZVE010000345.1 GCA_022572825.1 SAR324 cluster bacterium | reverse complement strand
AGGGCATTGGAGAGCCTGTTCGAGGTGCAGGATGAAATTACCGTCAAGGTCGTGCTCGAGAGCTTGAAGGAGCTGGAGGTGAAATTGAGCCAGGAGGACGTCGCGCGTAGCAAGCACGATACAACGGTAAATGTGAAGGCTTGGGAGCATTACGCGGAAGGGATGGAATACTATAGGCGCTATAGGCAGGGCTACAACAGTCTTGCACTGTGGGCGTTTGAGGAAGCCCTCGAACTTGACCCGGAATTCGAACCCGCCATCCTGGGCATCGGATGGACCCGCTATGCGGATGCGGTGTGGTGGTCGAACTTTGATTTTGAGAGAGCTCAAAATTTGGAAAGCGCTTTGGAAATGGCCCGGCGGGCCCTGGCCCTCAACGACACTCTGGCCGAGCCTTATGTCTTATTAAGCCAGGTCTATCTGGCTCGGCGGCAACATGAGCAGGCCATTGCCTATGGCAGGCGGGCCATCGCTCTCAATCCCAACAGGGCGGAATGGTATACCTATCTGGCGGGCACCCTGAACCTTTCTGGAAACCACGAAGAAGCCCTTAGGATGATTAACAAGGCCATGCGTTTCAGTCCATTCCCATCGGACTTATCCCGGGTTACTATGGGCAGGGTTCTTTACCAGGAAGGGCGATACGAGGAAGCCATCAACAATTTTCGGGGTATCGTTAAGCGAAAAAAAGTCTGTTCTTCCTTAATTGGGTTGTCGAATGTTTTTCTCGCTGCCAGTTTTGGCGCCCTGGGCAGGCCGGCGGAATTTCCCATCATCCTCTTCCCAACGTATCCTATTGAAAAGCTACTTTCGTTTAAAGATTCGGCAGATGAAAAACGCCTCCTGGACGACTTGGCCAAGGCGAAGGTGAAGTCAAGGCGGGGATAAAGTTTTGAAGCCATTGCTGATCACAAGAACCCAGAAATCCAGGTGCGCTTGTTGGCCTGACCGTGGAAGGCAGGTTTGCCGGAATGACCAGTCAGTGAAAAGTTTGAATTCCTCACTCACCAATCGCGCTTTCCCGTGCGACCTCATCCCCCCGGCCCCTTCTCCGCAAACGGAGAAGGGGGAGCTCAAAGCCACGACTGGCGCGGCTTCCAACCCCTCTCCTGTCGTAAAGACGCTGCGGAGAGGGGTGGCTCGCGTTAGCGAGCCGGGGTGAGGTTCCCGCGAAACATTCTCCCAATCCGCCTCTCTGAGCGAGAGGATAGAATGCTGAGAGATTCACCTGCCAGCGATGCCGAAGGGCGGGGGTTGGGTTGAATACAAAGTAATTCCAGAGAGTTAGGATTTTGGTTCAGCTTGCCTTTCATCAGCAAAGGGAATAAGCACGTTAGGAAATCTGATGATAATCGAATTGAATCACGATATATTCGTCGTTCGTATCTCCTGCGCCATTTCATTTGCGCCTTGGGACAACCCGTAATGGCAGCGTCCGATGTGCAACGGAAACTTGCCGCGATCCTCAGCGCGGACGTGCAGGGCTACAGCCGCCTGATGGGCGAGGACGAGGCGGCGACCATCGAGGCCCTGACCGCCTCCCGCGAAGTGTTCTCCAGCTACATCGAGCAGTACCGCGGGCGGGTCGTGAACGCGCCGGGAGATTCCATCCTGGCGGATTTCGCATCCGTCGTGGATGCCGTGGGCTGCGCCGTGGAAATCCAGCGGGAGCTGGCGGAAAGGAACGCCGAGCTTCCCGACGATCGGCGGATGGATTTCCGTATCGGGATCAACCTGGGCGATGTGGTGGTGAAGAACGGTGCGATCTATGGGGACGGCGTCAACATTGCCGCGCGCGTGGAGTCCCTGGCCGAGGGCGGCGGCATCTGCATCTCCGGCAGCGCCTATGCACAGGTGCGCAACAAGCTCAAGCTGGAGTACGAGTTTCTGGGCAAAAAGGAGGTGAAGAACATCGACGAGCCGGTGCCCGTGTACCGGGTGCTCTCGGTTCCAGGCGCAGCCGCCCACAGGGTGATCCGGGCGAAAAAGAAGCTCGCCGCAAGGTGGGGTAAGGCGGCTCTGGCCGTAGCGGTGGTTCTGGTCGTGGGCGTGGGTGGATTCCTGGCCTGGAACTATTACCAGCAACGCGAATTACAGGCGGCATTGGCTGCCTTCGAAAAAGAGGCCGCGCTGCCCCTGCCCGACAAGCCCTCCATCGCCGTGCTGGCCTTCAAGAACATGAGCGGCGATCCGGAGCAGGAGTATTTCAGCGATGGAATCAGCGAGAACATCATCACTCGCCTTGCCGGGCTTTCGGATATGTTCGTCATCGCCCGCAACTCCTCCTTCAAATACAAAGGCAAGCAGGTAGATGTGCGGCAGGTCGGCCGCGAGTTGGGGGTGCGATATGTTCTGGAGGGCAGCGTGCAAAAAGCCGGGGAGCGTGTGCGCATCACGGCCCAGCTCATCGACGCGGCTACCCGCGCGCACCTTTGGGCGGGAAGCTATGACCGTGTACTAAAAGATATATTCGCAGTCCAGGATGAGATCACCCGCACCATCGTCGCCCGGGTCGAACCCGATCAGGCTCATCGTCGTGAATGCCCACACCCCCAGCAGGACAACCCACCCCGCCGCACGCGCCGCCCCCGTAGTCTCGACGGGGTCCGCCCTCCGCACGGGCTTCTTTTTCATCGCTCTGCTGGTCATAGCCGGTCAGTATCGGCCGACTTCGCCGCGAACAGGCACAAACCGACCGCTGATCGCCCCGCCGAGGGCGTCCGCACCATTCTCGCGCCCCTCAGGCCGCCCGCGTTATGTTCGACGGACGCTTGCGCGAGATCGCCGCGTTCGACGGACGCCCGTCCAGCTCGCGCGTGACCCCCAGCGGGTTCGCATCGCGCAATTCCTGCGGCAGCATCGGCGTGGGCGCGTTCTGATAGCACGTCGGCCGTGCCCAGCGCAGAATGCTGTCCGGCCCGGCCGCGGTGCCGAACGGCTGGCTCGACGCCGGGTAAGGACCGCCGTGCACCAGCGACGGGCACAACTCCAGCCCCGTCGCAACACCGTTGAATACCACCCGACCCGCCCGAACGTCCAGGATCGTGCTCAGCCTCGCCGCGAGCGGCTCGTCCGAGGCGTGACACCAGACGCTCGCGGTCAGACACCCCTGGATCGACGCCGCCGCGTTCGTAAGCTGCTCCGGCGTATCGGTGATCACCAGGATCGCCGACGGGCCGAACACCTCCTCGTGCAGCGTCGCGTGCTGCTGGAACATCGCGAACGTCGTGCGGAACAACCCCGGCGACGCGCACACCGGCATCGCGTCCGACGCCCCCGAGTACGCCGAGCTGCGGTGCCCGCCCTGCGGCGAGCCCCCGCGCAGCTCCACGCCCGACAGCTGCGCAATCCGCTCGAAACGCGCGATGTACCGGTCTCGGATCTCCCTGCTGACCATCACCTGCGGATCCAGACGGTTCATCGCATCGGCCAGCGATCGGACCAGCGCCTCCATCTCGCCGCCACGCGCCATGAAGATCAACCCCGGCCGAACGCACGATTGTCCCGTCGCGTTCGAGATCGAAAGGAACAACCGCTCGGCAATTATCGCGCCGCTGGATTCCACCGCCCCGGGCAGCACGAACACCGGGTTGATCCCGCCCATGAGCGCAAACACCGGGATCGGATCGTCCCGGGTCTGCGCCAGCCGCACGATCTGGTCGCCCACAGCCCGCGTGCCGGTGAACCCGACGGCCCGGATGCACTCGTTCCGCACCAGCTCGACCGCGACCGTGTGGGCCTTGCTCCCCCCGGCCAGCAGCGTTGAGAAGCACCCGGGGTGCGGCCCGAACACATCGATCGCCGACGCGATCATCTTGGCGATCATCAGCGTCGTGCCCGGCAGCTGCGGGTGCGCCTTGTACACCACCGGGCACCCCGCCGCCAGCGCCGACATCGCGTCCGATCCCGCCGCACATCCATCGTGCCATGAGCGTCGGGTCGGTGAATGCGGCAAATACGCGGTCGATGGAGGCACCAAAGGTTCGCTGGATCTCCAATAGAATTCGTTTTGTTTCAAGCATCGTTCTCTCCTGCTGAATTCAGCATCGC
>JACZVE010000344.1 GCA_022572825.1 SAR324 cluster bacterium | reverse complement strand
TGTCTGCCGGGGAGCCGTCCAGAGCGGCAACGTGGATCGCGCGCGAGATCTGGAACGCGACGCCCCTGGAAAGCAATGGCTTCAAACCGCAACGCCTGCCGGCGCCCAAGCGCAATGATCCCTGTCCCTGTGGTTCCGGGCGCAAGTTCAAGCAATGCTGTGCCGGAATGGCGACCGGTCCGGTCCTCGATGTGGAGGCCATGTGGCTGGTGCTGGTCGACGCGTGTTCAGACAAATACTGGGTGGAGCGCGCCGCGGCGCGCGTATTGCCCATGGAAGGCATCGCCGCGGTGGCGTTTCGTTTTCGTGAAAGCGGCCGGTGGCGGAGGGGAGGGGACGGGCCACGACCTCAGGCGCCATCGTTGCCATTCAGCGCCTGCAGCGAGGGCAGCAGGGACAGCGAGCGCGGCTGACGTTCCAGGTGATAGGCGAGGTGTTGCGTGATGGCCGCTTCCAGCTCTTCCAGGGCCTGCCGCGTGGGGCGCACCACGGTGCCCGCTGGCGCGTTGCGCCAGTTCTCCAAAAAGGCGAGGCTCTCGGGAGCCAGGGGCGTGAGCTGCCGATTCGCCCGGGCGCAGTCGGGACAGCACAATCCGCCGCGCCGGGGGTCGAAGCGGTGACTGCCCCGCAGGACGGGCTCGGCCAGGTTGTTCTCCCACCGGAGAAGGGGCCTCAGGCACATGCAGCATCGCGTCCAGTCGGGCTGATAACCGAGCAATTGCAGATAGCGCAGCTCGAAGCGCAGGCGCAGCAGCGGAAGACGCCGTGGCGCCCCGGCCTCGCAGAGGGCGTCGAGGGTCCCGCCCAGCAGCTCGAAGAACGGCTCGCTCTCGTCGCGCTGGATGGGGCAGAGATCGATCAGTTCGGTCACATACCCGGCATAGAGAAACTTGTGGTAGTCCCGCTCCAGGTAGAGATAGGGCGGCTGAGGATCGCACTTGCGAATCGCAACCAGCCCGGCACCCGCCTTGTCGACGTAGTGGATGAGGCCCCGGCTGAATGGCTCGAAGCTTCCTACGCCGCGGCTGGTGAGCTTGCGGGAGCCTTTGACGATACCCCGCAGTTTGCCGGCGTCGCGGGTGAGAAACGTCACCAGCCGGTCGCGCTCCAGGTAGTCCTGATTGCGCAAAATGATGCACTCGGAGGAAACGAGTTCCATATCCCCTACGTTGAATACTGCAGACGGCTGCGTGACCTTCTTCGGCATGGCGGCCGGTCTTCTTTCACACGCAACCGCGAGTGTGTTATGAGTGACGCCATGATGCCCAGCCAGCTCAAAAATGCGATAGCAGACGAGAAATACAAATTTAGCAAATACTCCCTCGACAAGGTGCGCAACCGGCAAGAGGCGCGGGTGATCGACACCATGGAGCAGCTTCTTTCCGGCGGCGGGGAGTTTTGCGGATGCCGCCTTTGCGTGGAGGACGTGTATGCGATCTCGCTGAACGCAGTGCCCGCCCACTACGTCCAGGCAGGCTCGATGATCCTCAGGCAGCAGCCCCCCTCCCAGCAGGACCTCGCCCGCGTGGTGCAGGATGCCATAGACAAGGTGAAGGTGCGCCCCAACCACCCCGAGCAGTAGTACTCCCACGGTATCGCCCCACCCCGCAACAGGCACAGGCGCAGCCGTGTCCGCCACATGGGGGTGATAGTGCTCGGGGCGACGGCCCTGCCTCGATCAGGCCACTCCCAGATTGCGCCGCTTGAGATAACTGATCGCGTCGCGCAATTCGGCTGCCCTTTCGAACTCCAGGTCCTTGGCTGCGGCCAGCATCTCCTTCTCCAGACGCCGGATCTGAGCCATGGCGTCAAGCTCAATGGTGAGATTCGGGACGGACTCGGCCACCCTCGGTTCCTGCGCGGCGGGCGCGAGGCGCTCGGCGATGGCCCGCACCGTGGCCGTGGGCACGATGTGATTTGCCTCGTTGAATTCCGCTTGCGCCACCCGGCGCCGGTTGGTCTCGTCGATTACCTGCCGCATGGACTCGGTGATGGTGTCCCCGTAGAAGAGCACCTTGCCATTGGGGTTGCGGGCCGCCCGTCCGCAGGTCTGCAGCAGCGAGCGCCGCGAACGAAGGTAGCCCTCCTTGTCCGCGTCGAGGATTGCCACGAGGGAGACCTCCGGCAGATCCAGTCCCTCGCGCAGCAGGTTGATTCCCACCAGCACGTCGAAATGCCCCAGCCGTAGATCCCGCAGAATCTCGTCCCGTTCCAGCGTGTCGATCTCCGAGTGCATGTAGCGCACGCGCACCCCCAGCTCCTCATAGTAGCGGGCGAGGTCTTCGGCCATGCGCTTGGTCAGCGTGGTCACCAGCACCCGCTCCTTCGCCGCCGCCCGGATGCGGATTTCCTCCAACAGGTCGTCCACCTGCCCGGCGACGGAGCGCACCTCGATCTCCGGATCGAGCAAACCGGTGGGGCGGATGATCAGCTCCACCACCGGTCCGCCGCTTCGCTCCTCCTCGTAAGGTCCGGGCGTGGCGGACACGAAGATCACCTGCTCGATCTTCTGCTCGTACTCTTCGAACTTGAGCGGCCGGTTGTCCATGGCGGAAGGGAGGCGGAAGCCGTACTCCACCAGATTGGACTTACGCGAAAAATCGCCTTTGAACATCGCTCCGAGCTGAGGGATGGTGACGTGGCTCTCGTCGACGAAAAGCAGCGAGCCCCTGGGAAAGTAGTGGAGCAGGGTCGGAGGCGCGCTGCCCGGGGGGCGGCGCTGAATGATGCGGCTGTAGTTCTCGATGCCCTTGCAGGTGCCGGTTTCCTCCAGCATCTCGATGTCGAACAGGGTGCGCTGCTCGAGGCGCTGGGCCTCGACCAGCTTGTTGGCGGCCCGCAGCTCCGCCAGACTTGTGCGCAGCTCCGCTCGGATCATCTCCACGGTCTGGGGCAGCTCGTCCTGCGGTGCGACGTAGTGGGTGGCCGGGTAAATGCCCACCTTGCTCAATAGCTCGATCTTGCTGCCCCGCAGCGGGTCGATGCGGGAAATCGCCTCCACCTCGTCACCGAATAGCTCGACGCGGATCGCGTCGTCCCGGTCCGCCGGAAATATCTCGATAACATCGCCACGCACGCGGAACGTTCCGCGGTGGAAATCGTAGTCGTTGCGCTGGTACTGGTTTTCCACCAGCCGCGACAGCAGGTTGCCGCGCTCGAGCGTGTCGCCCACCTTGACGAAGATCAGCATGCCCCGGTACGTCTCCGGCGAGCCGATGCCGTAGATGCACGACACGCTGGCCACGATAATCACGTCCTCCCGCTCGAACAGGGCATTGGTGGCCGACAGGCGCATTTTGTCCAGCTCGTCGTTAATGGAGGAGTCCTTCTCGATATAAAGATCCTTGCGGGGGACGTACGCTTCCGGCTGGTAGTAGTCGTAGTAGCTGACGAAGTACTGTACCGCGTTGTACGGAAAGAAGCCCTTGAACTCCTGATAGAGCTGCGCGGCCAGCACTTTGTTCGGCGCGATGACCAGCGTGGGCCGCTGAAGCTGCTGAATCGCGTTGGCCATCACGAAGGTCTTGCCCGACCCGGTGATGCCCAGCAGCACCTGGTGTTCCTTTCCTTGTCGCCATCCCTCCACCAACTTATCGACCGCCTCGGACTGGCCGCCCGCCGGAGGAAATCTGGCTTCCAACTGAAATTGCGGCATTGCTGTCGAACCGTTTCGATAGTCCGGCCCGCCGGCCGGGTGAGGTGCAGGACGATACCAATGGTATCAGACGTTGTGGAACGGGGACAAACGGGAAGATGGATTCGCGTCCCAACGGTTCGACGCGAAGCACATTGACGAAGGATCAGCGGCGGTCGGCTGGGCAAAAAGACGATGCCCCCGGTTCCGGGAAAAAGGAGGGAAAACCAAGCCCCGAGGGCATCGGGTCAAGTAGGAGAGGACAGACACCTATTGTAACGCACGGGCGATTCGAAGGTTCCCTTTGCCTCCCGCACCGAGGCGAGCCGCTCTGGAATGAATGGCTACCATCCCGGAGACGCTGGGCCTCTTCGCGCTCACCGTGGTGCAGCCAGGAATTCCCGCAGCAGCTTGAGCAGCTTCCTC
>JACZVE010000343.1 GCA_022572825.1 SAR324 cluster bacterium | reverse complement strand
TTGAAATTCGGCCCGCACCGGCATGCAGTGATACCGGGAGCGGCAGGGGTCTATTTCCGATTCCTAGTGTGGTGACTCAGAAATTCGTTCAATCATTCATCGTGGCGACTGTCAGGCGAGCAGAATTTCTCTAAGGCACTGATATTTTCCGGTAAAACCTCACCCCCTCAATCCCCCCTTCTATGAAAGCCGGTGTCAAGCCCTGGTTCGATGTCGGCGCAGCGTCAGGCTCCCATTCTTCTATTCGAGCGTCGGCGACTGCCTAGCCCAAGCGGGTGCTTTCGAAAAGCCGTGACTGCCCAATCTCTCCAACGAGCGTTGAAGCCCAGGGGGCTGCCGAGCGCATCACGGCGGCTGCGGGTGCCCTGGCCGGCGCCGATTCACTCAGGCCGCTTGGACCATGCGGTAGTACAGCCAGCGCGTCCAGCGGTTGGCCACCGCGGCGGCGACCAGGCTGGGCGGCTTGCCCCGGTCCCGCAGGGCGGCGGCCAGGGTGGCCCAGCGCCACTGGTAGCGGATCAGGCGATGGCCTGCCTCGATCAGTACCGAACGCAACTGGCCGTTGGCGGCGGAGATCAGCCCAGCGGTGCTCTGGCGCTCGCCGGAAGCGGTGTTGCGCGGGCTGAGTCCACAGAAGCGGGCCAGCTCGCGCCCGGTGGTGAACCGGTCGAAACGGCCCACTTCGGCGCGCAGCATCCAGGCGGTAACCGGGCCGATGCCCGGCTCGGCCAGCAGGCGTTGCACCAAGGGATCCTCGCGGGTCATCTCGGCCAGCAGTTGGTGCACCTCGACCAGTTGCCGGCCCAGCCAGGCCAGCTTGTCGAGGTGGCGCTCTACGAGCCAGCGCGCCGCCGGGCTAAAGGCCGCCTCCTCGCGCAGCCACGCCAGCCAGGGCTTGCTCCAGCGCGAAAGCTGTTCCGGCGCGAAGAGCCGTTGCTCGCGCAGCAGCGCGCCGATGCGCTGCTTGATCCGCCGGCGCTGGCGGGCCAGATCCATGCGCTCGCGTACGATCAAGCGCAGCTCGCGCACCTCTGTCGGCGCCAGCCACACCTGGGGAAGATAGCCCACCCGCACCAAGTCGGCCAGCAGGCGCGCATCGGAAAAGTCGGTCTTGTCCGGCCCCTGTTTGATGCGCGCCACGTAGCCCGTATGGGCCAGCGCGACGGGCCAGCGGGCCCGCTGCACCAGCTCGTCGGCCAGATCGGCGGCCCCGCAGCAGGCCTCCAGGGCCACCCGCCGCACCGTGCCCAGGCCTTGGGTCTGTGCCATGATCGCACGCCAGTCGTTGCCGGTCCAGCGGTTGCGCAGCATCTCGCCCTGATGATTGAGTACGCACACCTGCACCTTTGCCTCGTGGTAGTCCAGCCCCACATAAAGCGCTATCGTCCATGCCCGTTGCTCCTCGAAGGGTGGTGGATTGGGTCTCTTTGCCAACTCTTACCAGAGTAACGGGCTTTCATACCTATCTCTCCCGCGGGAGAGGGGGAAGCGACCTGCGCTGGCGTCAGGAGGGCCGTTCGGCGCGCCGAGTTGCGGCGTTTCGGCCGGCGCCCTACACACATGGCGGCAAACTCCCCGATTTTGTAGTCCCGGATTACAGCCCCTCTCCTTCGCAAGGAGAGGGGTGCCGCCCGGACGGCGGCGGGGTGAGGTTTTGCCGAGGGCAGCAAAACCAATCGCATTCCTTTATATTTTGCAGGAACTTCTGAGTCAGGACACTAGAAAACGAATCTCCGCCCTTCCGCGGCCACGGCCGGCCTATATTGACCCGGTGCGGCAATCGTGGGAAATTGCACGCCACATTGCCGGCCCTTCACACGCTTTCACACGGGCGCCTCCGACCACACCGCGCGATGCGAGGGCATGCAGGATTTGCAGGGAAAATTCGCGCTGGTGACCGGTGTGGCCAATCGGCGTTCGATCGCCTACGCCATCGCCGAGCGGCTGGCGCACTACGGTGCCCGCCTGGCGATCGCCTACCAGCCTGCGGAAAAATCGGGGGCAGAGGATAAGATTCGCAAGGTAACCGACGAATTCGGCCCGGAGCTCCTGCTGCCTCTGGACGTCACCGACCCGGATTCGGTCAACACCCTGTATCGCACGCTGGAGGAAACCTGGGGTCACCTGGACATACTGGTGCACTCCATCGCCACGGCGATGCGGGATGAGCTGAGCGGACGCCCCTCGGACATATCGCTGCAGGGATACCTGCTGGCACAGCAGGTCAGCGCCTACAGCCTGATCGAACTGATGCGGGGAGCGCGGCCCCTGATGACTCAGCGTGGCGGCTCCGTGATCACGCTCACCTATATCGGCAGTGACCGCGCCGTTCCCAACTACAACGTGATGGGCAGCGCCAAGGCCGCTCTGGAAGCGAACGTACGCTATCTGGCGATGGAGCTGGGCGCCGAAAACATCCGGGTCAACGCCATCTCAGCCGGACCCATCCGCACGGTGTCCGCCTCGGGCATCAAGGATTTTCTGGGATTGTTGCACAATGCGGCGGAAAAGGCGCCGCTGAAGCGTAACGTGACGCAGGAGGAGGTGGCCCATGTAGCGGCCTTTCTGGCCAGTTCCCTGTCCTCGGGAATCACCGGCCAGACCTTGTTCGTCGACGCCGGATACAACGTGTGGGGTTGACGGTCCCGTCGAGGGAGAGCAACGCGACTGGAATGTGCTCAGAGCGCACACATTCGCCCCACCGGTCACCCGCGAGGCGCCAAGTTGGGCCTTCCGCAGCCAATTCGCAGTATATCGTTACGCCGGCTGCTTGACGGGTTCATCGCGTAGTCCGACAAGAAAGTGGGTGACCAGCGTCTCTACCATCGTGGTTATCGTCTCACCGGCTGTGAGCTTGCCGGCGCTTCCGAGTGAACATATCCCGTGCAGGCTTGCCCAAAGAACCCGCGCTACATGGAGCCGTTCGGCCTCCTTGCCGAGGGAAAACAGGGGGCCCAGCGCCCTTTCCATCAGCCTCAGCAACAGGTGGATTTTCGCCTCGTTTTCCTCGGGAGGCTCCTTCCCCTCCGGCAACTGGTGCTCGAACAGGAGGCCCCAAAGTTTAGGTTGTCGCCCCGTGAATCGGATGTATCCCTTGGCCAGGCTGCGCAAATCCGCCTCCGGCCCCCCATCCAGCGGCAATTCCTTCAACTCCTCATAGAGAGCGTCGAAGATGCGGCCGATCAGTTGCACGACCAGGTCGTCCAGGTCCGTGAACACGTTGTACAGGGTGCCCACCGTGTACCCGATCTCCCGGGCCACCCGCCGCGCCGTCAAGCCCCGCAGGCCCTCTGCCTCGGCGATCCGCCAGGCCGCCGCCAGCGCCATCCCGTGCAACTCCTCCCGCGTGTGATCCTTCCGTCTCGCCATGCTCGGTTCCTTTCCATAAAAATAAATTGAACATTGTTTAAAAATTATCTTGACAAGCGGGGAATGGCAAATTATATATTTTGAACGTCGTTCATAATCGGCCATTTGCCGAGCCAGCGAGTGATTCGCATCTGGTTCCGGCGCTCGGACAAGAATGGAGCGGGGACATGGATCCCATCCCTATTTTTGTCACAGTGAAGTGGTTTCTGCTCGCAATCGGAACCCTTGCGGCGGCCGCAGCAGTCTACCTGGGAGTGAGCGCCTTCGTGATCTCGTCCACTCTCACAGTAAAGAGGTCATCGTGCCCCTATCGTACACCCACTGGTTTGGGGATCGAGGAGGTGCATTTCGAAAGCGACGGCGATCGGATTCCCCTTGCCGGGTGGTTTCTTTCCTCAACGGGTAACCGGGCCATCGTGCTCGTCCACGGCCTTGGCAGCCATTCATGGGAGGGCGACCTGGCGGATATTGCGCGGGCGTATGTTCAGGCGGGATTCCACGTGCTGGCGTTCGATCTGAGGGCACACGGACGGTCCGGCGGGGAGCGCCCGGGCCTGGGCTGGGACGAGCGGTGGGACGTGCGCGCGGCGGTGAACCTGCTGCTCAGGCGGGGATTCAAGCCCGGGAAAATCGGCATCCACGGCACCTCGTATGGCGCCGCCACGTCCCTGCTGGCAACCGCTGTGATCCC
>JACZVE010000342.1 GCA_022572825.1 SAR324 cluster bacterium | reverse complement strand
GTTTTGATGCCCTCGGCAAAACCTCACCCCGCGGGCTGACGCCTGCGGCCCCTCTCCGCGATGTCTTTACGACAGGAGAGGGGCGACCCGGTCTGTGCATACCGGGGAACTGCCAACGGCAACTCCCCCTCTCCGAATTCGGCGAGCGTTTCACAGGGCCTCAGGATCGCGACCATACCCCATTGGAAGTAAAGAATGACAGAGGATCGACGTAGGGGGGTGAGGTTTTACCGGAAAATATCAGCGCCTTAGAGAAATTCTGCTCGCCTGACAGTCGCCACGATGAATGATTGAACGATTTTCTGAGTCACCACACCAGCCCGTGGCCGGGGCATGCCCAGCCTCCACGCCGGCGGCGATTGCTTCGGCGCGGCCGGCGGGGGAGCCCCACGCCTTCCCGCGACCCTCCTCCCCTGGCCAACGCCCTCCCGATCTGCGAGGTTGACCCTGTGGCGGCGGAAATTCGGGAACAGGGAACTGCGGCGGCGATGGGAGCCGCATGATGGGAGCGGCATGACGGGAACAACGCTGCGATCCGGCTTCGTGTGCCTGGTGGGGCGGCCCAACGTGGGCAAATCGACGCTGCTGAACGCGCTGGTGGGCAGGCCGGTCTCCATCACCGCCCGCAAGCCGCAGACCACGCGCAACCGGATCGTGGGCGTCAAACACGGCCCGGGCTATCAGGTGGTGTTGGTGGATACACCGGGAATCCACCAAGCGGCCGCTCCCCTCAACGTGCGCATGGTGCGCTACGCAATGGCCGCCTTGGCGGAAGCGGATATTGTGCTGGTGATCGTGGAGCCGGGGCCCGAGCCCACACAGGAGGACCACCTGGTGCTGGAGCGGGTGCGGGAGGCGGCGCCCCTGGCCTTCCTGCTCATCAACAAGATCGACACCGCCAGCGAGGCGACGATCCTGCGCTCGCTGCAGACCTACGGTGCCCTGGGCATCTTCGAGGAGGTGGTCCCCGTCTCCGCGGTGACGGGCAAGGGCCTGAAACGCCTGGAGCGCCTCATCGTGGCCCGGCTGCGCCCGGGGCCGCCCTACTTCGAGCCGGAGCAGGCCACGGACCAGTCGGAGACGATGATCATCGCCGAGCTGGTGCGCCAGGAGCTGTTCCGGCGTACCCATCAGGAAGTGCCCTACAAGAGCGCCGTGCGCGTGGAGCACCTGGAGGATAAGCCAGGCCGGCTGGTGATCGACGCGCGCATCTTCGTGGAGCGCGACTCGCAGAAAGGCATTGTGATCGGCAAGGGCGGCCGCATGCTCAAAGCCATCGGCACGGCCGCGCGCGCGAAGATCGAGGCGCTGCTCGGGGTAAGAGTGTATCTGGGCCTGCAGGTGAGCGTGCTGGCGGGCTGGAGCGAGAATCCGCGCTACCTGGCCGAGCTGGGGTATCCGGAATCCTGAACCGGTCTGCACACCGGCCTCACTCCTCCTCGTCGAGCAGCCGGATCAGCTCGCGCAGGCGCTGCGCCGGCGTCGGGCGCACCAGGTAGCGGCCCTCGGTGAGCCCCTGAAACGCGGCGCGGTAGAAATCAAGCTGCGCGGCCTGGGCGGAGAAGGCGGAGGTGTTGTTGCGCAGCACGCCGATGTCCTCGAACAGGCGCACGGCGAACCCCGGCGAGATCGCCCGCCGTACCTGATCGATTACCGGAAATTCCGCTGAGCAGAGCATATCCACCAGCAGGCTCCCTTTCACGTCGAACAGCAGCCGGCTCAGCGAGCCGCGGTCCAGACCGTAGACCAGGTGCCGCAATGGCAGCAGCCGGTCGATCAGGTGCTGGCAGAAGCTCCAGTAATACTCCGTGTACAGCGACACCCACAGCGCGAGACGGCCCTCGGGCAGCTTGCGATTGCGGTTGAGCGGCATCAGCGCCCGCGTCAGCTCCAACTGGCGGCGGGGCGCCTCGCCTTCAGCCAGCTCGTAGCGGGCCGTGCGCTCGCGCAGCATCACGGGCATGGCTTCCAGCCAGCGCTCGCGGAAAGGCCCCTCCAGGGCTTCTGCCACGGCGGCCAGCACGGGCTCGGACAAGCGAGCCTGGCCCAGCACGCGAATCAGGTCTTGCAGCTCGCGGTCCGAGAGGAAGCCGATCATGCGTGGCCAGGGGATACGCCGCTGTCCCCAGCCGGTGGCCCGCAGGATGGCCTGACGATTGGGCAGGCCCTCACTGGGATGCGACATGCCCTTCGCGGTGAGCCGCATCAGCCAGTGCCAGGTGTGCGGGGGAATGGCGAGCATCCACTCCAGGTAGCCCTCGTCCATGCGGGCCACCTGGCGGACGACTAGGCCGCCGCCCTCCAGCCGCTGGGTCACCGCGTCGATGGCATCGCTGGGTATCTTGCGCACCGCCAGTACCCCCCAGCGTAGGTCGGCCTGGGCGAAGCGCCCCCAGAGCTTGGCCGAGTCGCCGTAAAGGGCGCGGAACATATCGCCCAAAAACCGCTCCTGGCCCGAGCGGCTCAACCGCATCAGCGATTGGGCGACGCTGGCGGGCAGCACGACGAACAGCTCCAGCGCCCGCTCGTTATTGATCGCCAGCCGCGCCACGGTGGGTGGGCCGTCCTTTTCCACCATGGCGCGCAGCATCTCAGGCTCGGAGAGCGTACACTGCAGCCCCACGGGGCGCTGGAACAACCTGTTGGGCATCAGCCCGTCGTTGAGCCCGAAGAAGGTCTGCAGCCAGCCGTTGATCATGACTTCGGACACCTGCGTCCCCGCCTCCATCCCCGGCGGCGGGGGCGGCGGCTCCCACTGCGGGCGGCAGAGGTAGGCTCCCTCGTTGATGGAGAACAGCGCCCGCTGGGCACTGGCCTGCGTGGCCCGCTCCTCGATCAGATCCCGCCCGGCGGCGGTGACCAGAAAGCGCAAGGAAAAACCGGAGCCTTTGGGCACCGAGAAGGTGCCCTTGGCCATGGTGTACCACACTTCGCCATTGAGGTGATGCGCCGTGAACCCCGTCACATTTCGGGATATCTGCAGGCCGGTCAACCGATTGCGCCGCTTGGAGACGAAGTTGAACGGCTCGGCGGCCGTGCTGATCACCTGCTCCAGCAGCCTGTGAAAGGGCATGCGCCCTTCCGCAATCCGCCTCAGCCCGGCCACGTCATGCTCGGTGAGGGCGAAGACGAAGCGGATCTCCACCTTGGCGGCCAGCACCGGCAACAGGACAGTCTCCACATCGCTCCAGCGCAGCTTGAGCGTATTGGTCACCGACAGATGGACGCTTTCCAGGTTGACCGCCTGGCGGGTGAGATTGGTCAGCGAGGTGCCCACCGCCGTCAGCACGGATTGGGCGAAAAAGCCGAAGTAGGTATCGATATTCATCCGCCGGGCGGCGGATCTGGAAGGGGCAATACGGGTTGGGGCGGCGATTCGTCTCACAGTCCAGCTATATCACGGCCCCGCATCGTTGCGAAGAGAAGAGGCGGCGCGCTAATTCGCCTTCACCTCCGGATTGGCGTAAAAGCGCAGGGATTGTCCGCGCAACCCGGCCATCAGGTTTTCCACGGCCAGATCGGTCATCATGCGCCGGGTCTCCCAGGAGCCCGTCGCCACGTGGGGCACCACCAGCAGATTGTCGCAGGTCAGCAGGGGATCGTCCGGCGGGATCGGTTCCGGTTCGGTGACGTCGAGCGCCGCGCCCCTGATGCGCTTGCTGGACAGCGCCTGATACAGCGCCTTGGGGTCGACCACGCCGCCCCGCGCCACATTGATCAGGACGGCGGACTCCTTCATCTTGGCAAAGGCGGCCTCGTCCACCATGTGGTAGGTCTCCTCGGTGAGCGGCACGACGGTCACCACGATGTCCGACTCGGCCAGCAGCCGGTCATAGCTCACGTACCGACAGCCGTAACGCTGCTCGGCCTCGTGCTTGCGCGTGCGGGTGTGGTAGAGGATGCTCATCTCGAAGCCCACGGCCCGGCGCGCGATGGCCTGCCCGATACGGCCCATCCCCACCATCCCGATGGTCTTGCCGAACACGTCGTTGGAGATCATCAGGCTGGGGGACCAGGCCTCCCATTTGCCCGCCGCGACGAATTCAGCCGATTCCAAGATGCGCCG
>JACZVE010000341.1 GCA_022572825.1 SAR324 cluster bacterium | reverse complement strand
TCCCGCGGTCATCGAGCAGGGCGATGCCACCACGGTCGTGGAGCCGGGGCTGCGCTGCGCCGTGGATGCGGGGGGCAACCTGGTGATACAAGCGATCGCGGAAGCAAAGGAGTAAAGTTGTTTGGACGCGGGATCGCTCGCGGTCCCGCCTCGCTTCCCCCGCGCATTTCTTTTTTGAAACGACTTCCAATGTCGGATAACGCGCGGTAACGGGACGCGAAACAGACCGCACTCTGCGATGAACGCGAAGGCACAACATCCCCTGGTGCAGGAGATTCTCTCTTTCTGGTTCGGGGACGATCCCGCCCGGCCCTTGGCCGATACGCAGCGCTGGTTTCGGCCGGACGACACCTTCGACCGGCAGGTCGCGGCGCGCTTCGGCGAGCACGTGGAAGCCGCCGCCAACGGCGCCTTTGCGGATTGGAGCGGTGCGCCCCGGCCGGCGCTGGCCTTGATCATTCTCAGCGACCAGTTTCCCCGTAACATCTACCGGGGCTCCCCCCGCGCTTTCGCCCTGGACGCAACAGCCCTGCGGGTCTCCCTGCACGGGCAGGAGCAGGGGTACGATGGTGCGCTGACCCCCATGGAGCGCTGGTTCTTCTACATGCCGATGATGCACAGTGAAGATCTGGACGTGCAGCGGCGCGCTCTGGCCGCCTTTCGGAGTCTGGCGGACAGTGCGCCGCAGGAATTGCGGGAGACTATTCGGGAGCACCTCAAGTACGCCGTGGGGCATCACGATGTCATTGCGCGCTTCGGGCGCTTTCCCCATCGCAACGAAGTGCTGAGGCGGGTGAGCACGGAGGAGGAGCTGGCCTGGCTGGAGGCGGACGGGGGGCATTGAATGGGACCTCACCCCGCCGCCCTGCGGGCGGTATTGAATGCGACCTCACCCCGCCGCCCTGCGGGCGGCACCCCTCTCCTTGCCAAGGAGAGGGACTGGCATGCGGGGGTATCCAAACGAGGAGTTTGTTGACATGTCTGTACGGCGCCTGCCGAAACGGTCTACATTGGGTCGCCGAAGGGCACTCGTGACGCGAGTGCAAGCCGCCTCCCCCTCTCCTTTTCCAAGGAGAGTGGGAAGAAACGCGCGGCACGTAAGCGTTTCAACGCGCGGCACGCAAGCGTTTCAGGGGGTGAGGTTCCCCTATCGGCATCTCCAGGAGAATAACATGACGGCTATCGACCCTCTGACGCTCTCGGTGGTGCGGGGCTCGCTGGAGCACATTACCGAGGAGATGGACCTCACCTTGAAGCGCACGGCGTTCTCCCCGGTGATTTCCGAGGGCAACGACCTGGCCAACGGGTTCTATCACCGCGACACCGGCGAGGTGATCGTGCAGGGCAAGTGGGGACTGGCGATTTTCATCGGCGTCATGCAGTTCACCTGCGAGGCGGTGATCGCCGAGGCGGAGCGGCGCGGCGTGGAGGAGGGGGACGTGTTCCTGGTCAACGACCCGTACTCCGGCGGCACCCACCTGATGGACATGGGCATGGTCAAGCCCTTCTATTATCGTGGGCAGCGCCTGCTGTGGATGGCCAACCGCGGGCATTGGCCGGACATGGGCGGGATGGTGCCCGGCGGGTTCGGTGCCACCTCCACCGAGATCTATCAGGAGGGCCTGCGCATTCCCCCGGTCAAGCTGTTCAAGCAGGGCGAACTGAACGAGGACGTGCTGATCATCCTCATGACCAACATCCGCGTGGCCGAGGAGCGCTACGGGGACTTCAAGGCGCACCTGGCAGCATTTTCCGTGGGCGAGCGGCGCCTGACCGCACTGCTGGAGCGCTACGGTGTGGACACGGTGCTGGCCTGCATGGACGAGCTGAAGCGCCGTTCGGAACGGCAGATGCGCTCCTACCTGGCCGAAATCCCCGACGGCACGTACACCTACGAGGACTTCCTGGACAGCGACGGAGTCGTCAACGAGCCGCTGCGCATCCACCTCGCGCTGACCATCGCTGGCAGTGACGCGCGGCTGGATTTTTCGCAAAGCTCGCCGCCCTGCAAGGGGCCGATGAACAGCGTCATTTCCACCACCAAGTCCGCCTGCTACCTGGGCTTCAAGCACATCTTTCCAGACATTCCGGTAAACTCCGGCTGCTTCGCGCCCCTGCACATCCATGCCCCCGAGAGCACCTTTCTCAACGCGGTGCTGCCACGCCCCGTTGCGGGCTGTGCCGCCGAGGTGTCCCAGCGCGTGGCGGACGTGGTGATGGGCGCACTGGGCCGCGCCGCCCCGGAGCGGGCGCAGGCGGGCATCTTCGGCACGGTCAACAACTGCACGCTGGGCGGCATCGACCCGGAGCGCGGGCCGTACGTGGCCTACATGTTCAATGGCGGCGGCTACGGCGGCTTCGAGGGCGGCGACGGACTCAACTACGGCAGCCCCGTGATCAGCGTGGCGCGCTCCCAGCCCGCCGAGCTTTACGAGCAGCGCTACCCGGTGCGCATCCGGCGCTTCGCCCTGCGCGACGACTCGGGCGGCGCCGGCAAGTATCGGGGCGGCCTGGGGGCGGAGATCGAGCTGGAGTTCCTGGGCGAGGAGGGCACCCTGTCGTTCATCGCCGACCGCGGCCGCTTCGGACCCAAGGGCCTCTCCGGCGGCGGCGAGGGCGCCAAAACCGTGCTGGAGGTGCTGGACGGCGAGACGCGCTACGTGCCGCCCCACATCACCAAGGACGCCAACCTGCCCCTGCGCAAGGGCACCCGCTTCCGCCAAGCCACCCCCGGCGGCGGAGGCTTCGGCAACCCCCTGGAACGCGACCCGGCGGCGGTCGCCGACGACGTGCGCAACGAGTACGTCTCCCCACAGAGCGCCCGGGAGGTGTACGGCGTGGTGCTCAAGGGAGCGCCGAAGGACGGCACCCTGAAAGTGGACGAGAAAGCCACCGAGGCGTTGCGGGGACGCAAGAAGCTAAAAGCGGCGGGAGATTAACGCAGTCCTGCCGCGATGACGGTGGCGCAGGAAGCGAATCGACGGTCGTGTCGGAATTCGCAAAACAGCCATGCAATTTCAACGGAGAGGAGAAACGAGATGGCCTTCTATCTGATTCAGGCAAGTTACAAGGAAGAGCAGGTAAAAGCGCTCATCAGCAATCCCCAGGATCGAACACAGGCGGCCCGGCAAGTGATCGAGGGATTGGGAGGGAAACTGCACCATTTTTTCTTTGCGTTTGGGGATTACGATATCGTCGGCATCGTGGAGATGCCCAACAACGTGAATATGGCGGCCGTTTCCCTGGCCATCGGCGGAGCCGGCACCACTTCCGCTTTCAAAACCACCGCGCTGATCACGGCTGAAGAGGCCCTGGAGGCGATGAAATTGGCCGGAACGAGGGCCACCGCTTACAAACCCCCATCCGGCTGAGCGTGCCCATATTCAATCGACTCACGCGATTCGCAATATGATGCGGGAAATCGCACCATGCGGTACGCGCGCACCTATGCAGACGATGCGGGCGAGACCCACTGCGAGGACCTCGAGGTGGCGCTATCTCCGGCCGTGTACGTGTCAGGAAATCCTTCGGTCTTTCTTTCGGCAGCCGCGGGCGCAACTGCCACCGTATTCTGCCGCATCCCTGCGGACTGGAGCAGTGACTGGCACCGATCGCCGCACAGCCAATTGGCCGTGGCGATGTCCGGCGAGTGGGAGGTGACCGTGAGTAGCGGTGAAGTGCGGCGCTTTCAACCGGTGATCTGCTCCGCATGGATGATACCTCCGGGAAAGGCCATTGCGCTCGCACCGTCTCCAGCGGAGAGGTGCACTTGCTCTTCGTATGGCTTTCCTAAGGCTTGCGGGCCGAGGACAGCACCGCCGGCATGGGAATTTCGAACGTGCCCCCCTTCTCGAAGCGCCGCACCCCGGCCACAATGGCCTGCTCGATCCTCGCCCGGGCCGCGGCGGGTTGCGCCTCCAGCGGCACCCGGCTGCGCACCATACCGCTGTAGATGGTGTTGAGCACGTCCTGCGGGTCGCTCCATTTCCCCACGACGGGAATCTCCACCAGCACCGGGTCGTCGAACCCGGCGGCCAGCAGCACCCGCCGGCACAGTTGCGGATCGGAAAAATCGTA
>JACZVE010000340.1 GCA_022572825.1 SAR324 cluster bacterium | reverse complement strand
TCGCGTAGGCCAGCTCACCCGTGACGCCTGTTTGCCGGCCTTTCTCACACTGGATGAAGCGTTGGGCTCGGCCGGGCTAGCCGCCAATTTTCTCACGGACACCCGCACCGGACAGAACACCCGGCATGGTCCGGTCGCTCAACTACGGAATCGATCATGCCCGCTACACCTGCTTCCAGATGGCGGAGGTGTCGATCACGCAGGATCTGATCGCGGCCATCTTGAGGCGGATTCGGCGGTTAATGCGGCCGGTGCCGCTGTGACGATCCCAGCCTGCGAGTGAAACCGATAGCCGGATTCGAGAACGAGAGGGAGATTGACTCCAGGATTGTTGCTGCGTCATCGAACCCTGAAATACGAGCGACAATACCCTCCCGGGGCAAAATCAGGTGACGCACGACTGGAGTGAAGTGGATTCCACCTCCATAATCGTGGTATAAAAGGCTTGAGGAGTCGTCCAGGCGCTATGGGCTTCATGTCAGAAATGTCAGTTTACACACCTTTTGCGGAACCTGGAACCTCTGCCGGATCTGATCGTCAATCAATTATGGAGGAGCAACCCATCTGAGCATCGATGAAAGGAACAGGGACAGAAGATGAGAATTGCGCAAGTTGCTCCATTGTTCGAAAGTGTTCCGCCAAAATTGTATGGCGGCTCGGAACGGGTGGTATCCTACCTTTCCGATACCCTTACCGAAATGGGTCACAAGGTGACCCTGTTCGCCAGCGCTGATTCCAACACCCTGGCTAATCTCGTGCCGATGTGCGACCGATCCCTGCGGCTTGACGATAAGTGCGCCCAGCCATTGGCTCATTATGTGCTGATGATGGAACGGGTCTTCAAGGATTCCAAGCGGTTCGACATCATTCACTTCCATACCGATTACCTGCATTTTCCACTGGCCCGGCGCCACCTCGGGCGGACTCTTACAACTCTGCACGGCCGGCTGGATATTCCGGATCTTCTCCCTTTGTACAAGGAATTCAGTGAGATCCCATTGGTATCCGTTTCCAATGCGCAGCGGAAACCGCTGTCCTGGGCGAACTGGATTGGCACGGTGTATCACGGCCTGCCGCTGCACCAATTTCCCTTCCAGCCAAAGACCGGCAGCTACCTGGCTTTCCTGGGTCGAATATCGCCGGAGAAAAGAGTGGATACCGCCATCGCGGTGGCGAAGCGCGTGGGATTGCCGCTCAAGATCGCGGCCAAAGTGGATCGGGTGGATCGCGAATATTATCAGTCGATCATCAGACCCCTTCTGGATGATGGGTTGATCGAATACGTGGGTGAAATCGGCGAGCGTGACAAGGGCGCATTTCTGGGCGACGCCCTGGCCCTGCTGTTTCCGATCGAATGGCCGGAGCCCTTTGGCCTGGCAATGATCGAAGCGATGGCTTGCGGTACTCCGGTGATCGCCCGGAGGTGCGGTTCCGTGCCGGAAGTGGTGAGGCACGGCACAACCGGATTCATCTGTGACACCGAGGCGGAAATGGCCGACGCCGTGGAGCGATGCGCCTCCCTGAACCGCGCAATCATCCGCAGGGAATGCGAGGAGCGCTTTTCCGCCAGTCGTATGGCAAGAAATTACCTGGACATCTACGACAGCCTGGTGAACTTAAAAAAAACCGCCTGATCCTGGTGCCGGTGGAGGGAGCAAACCATAGACGAGATCATTCGCGTTGCCGACCAGTTTTACATCCTGGCTTCCGCCGCCCTGGCCAATACTCCCACGCGGGTGCTGAAAGACGGTGAGACCTTCGCCATATTCGATCGCTCGGGAGATGTGCAAAGTCTCGGGTTCAGTCAACACGGCATCTTCCATGAGGGCACCCGTTTTCTGAGCCAGATGGAGCTGTACACGGGCCAAGGAAAGCCCCTGCTGCTCAGCTCATTGGTGAAGCGGGACAATTCCACATTGAATGTGGATCTCACCAATCAGGATATCTCCCAAAATGGAAAGGTAGCGCTTCCTCGCAACTCCTACCATCTGTTTCGCTCCAAGTTTCTCTGCAATGGCGTCTGCTACGAGCAGATCCGCGTCAAGAACTATCGCTCGGAAAAGACCAAAGTGATCTTGGAGCTGCGGTTTGACGCCGATTTTACCGACATCTTCGAGGTGCGCGGAATGAAGCGCGCGCGACGGGGGGAAAGGCTGCCTTCGGTGGTGGACGAAGACAGCGTGACGCTGGGTTACAGGGGGCTGGATGCCATCGAACGGCGGACTCGCATCTTGTTCTCGCCCCGTCCTTGTCGCTTGTCGGATCAGGTGGCGGCCTTTGAACTGACCCTGGATGGCAACCAGGAGGAAACGATCTTCATCACCCTGGCTTGCATCGTCGACGATCAGCACCCTCCGCAGGATGTTCCCTTCGGGGTTGCGTATAGCCGCTCACAGGAGGTGAAAAAGGAACTCGAATCCCGCCTATGCGAGATACACTCCTCCAACGAGCAGTTCAATGAATGGGTGAACACCGCCACAGCGGACCTGCTGATGGTACTCACCCAAACCCCCGACGGATTGTTTCCTTACGCCGGCATTCCCTGGTTCAGTACCATTTTCGGACGGGACGGCATCATCACCGCCTTGCAATGTTTGTGGGTACTGCCCGAAATGGCCCGGGGGGTGTTGCGCTTTCTGGCGGCGCGGCAGGCCAGGGATGTGGAGCCGCGACGGGATGCGGAGCCCGGCAAGATACTCCACGAGCTCCGTCGGGGAGAGATGGCCAACCTGGAAGAGATCCCCTTCGGACGGTATTACGGCACCATCGATGCTTCCCCCCTGTTTGTGATGCTGGCGGGGGCCTACTTCGAGAGCACGGGCGACCTGGAAACGATCGAGGAGATCTGGGAGGCCATCGAGCTGGCCCTGGAGTGGATCGACACTTACGGCGACCGGGACGGCGACGGCTTCGTCGAGTATGGCCGTCAGTCCGAAACGGGTCTGGTACAACAAGCCTGGAAGGACTCCGATGACTCGGTGTTTCACGCCGATGGCCGGCTGGCCATTGGCCCCATCGCAACGTGCGAGGTGCAAGGCTACGTGTACGCCGCCCGCATGGCTGCCTCCAAAATGGCGGAGGTGCGCGGCCTTCACCCCCTGGCGGCCAAGCTGCATCAACAGGCCAAAGATCTCCAGGAGGCCTTCGAGCGCACCTTTTGGATCGAGGAGATCGGCACCTATGCCTTGGCCCTGGACGGGGGCAAGCAGCCATGCAAGGTGCGCACGTCCAACCCCGGCCATTGTCTGTTCGCGGGAATCGTCAGCGAGGAACGCGCTCGCCGCGTGGCCGAGTCGCTGCTCAGCGCCGACGTTTATTCCGGCTGGGGCATTCGCACGGTTTCGGCCAAGGAACGCCGATACAATCCCATATCCTATCACAACGGTTCGGTCTGGCCGCACGATACCGCCTTGATTGCCCAGGGCTTCGCGCGCTACGGGCTGAAGGAGGAAAGCCTCAAGGTGCTCACCGGGCTCATGGACGCCTCCCTGTTCATGGAAATGCACCGCTTGCCCGAGCTGTTCTGCGGATTTCGGCGCCGACCGGGAGCGGGCCCTATCTTGTATCCAGTGGCCTGTTCGCCCCAGGCCTGGTCCGCGGGCGCCGTGTTCATGTTGCTGCAGGCGTGTCTGGGCTTGTCAATCAATCAGCCCACCGGTCGCATCGTTTTCGACCACCCGAGGCTTCCCTCTTTTATCGACTGGATCCGGCTCAAAGGCCTGCGAATCGGTACAGCCTCCGTGGACCTGCTCCTGAGACGGGAACAGGACGATGTGGGCATCATCATCGAGCGCCGGGAGGGTGACGTGGAGATGGTGGTGATCAAATAGCGCTACAGGTCACTTGATAAAACAGGGAGCTTTCCCGCCGGCGCATCCTTCCGGCCAGCCTCTTCACCGACCCGGTTCAAAGACCTGGACGAGGGCCTTCTTCTGGCGCTTTTCCCGTAAAAGGGTTTGGCGATAGTGCTGGCGAGTCCACTGCCAAAGATTCAGTCACAGGAACTTTGCACAGTCGTAAATCCGGCGTGCCAAGTCGTGAGGCGGATATCAAAGCGTCTCTATCGGGCGACGCATATTCGGG
>JACZVE010000339.1 GCA_022572825.1 SAR324 cluster bacterium | reverse complement strand
TCGATCGTCTCCAGCTTTTTGCGGAACAGCAGCCAGCCGAGCTTCGCTAGCCAGGGGTGGTTTTGCCGCAGAAAGTAGCCGACGGACTCCCAAATGGGCAGGGCGTAGTCGGTGAGCAATTCATCGACCAACTGCAGGTTGGGTGCGGTCTGACGGGTGATATCCTCATCGGAAAGGATGCGTAGCGGCAGGGTCTGCAGGTAGGCATAAAAACCGTCCAGATCGTGGCCGCCGTGCAACGCGCTGACGCCGGGCGCGCTGGTGAGAAAAAAATCGGAAATCAGTACATAGCCAGGGTCCTCCAGCAGCGCGACGGATTTGGGCAGCGAGTGACTCGGCTTGATGTATTGGAAACTCTCGCTGAACAGGATCAGATCGAAACGCCTGTCACTCGCGAAGGCCTCGTAGGTCGTGCGGTGGATCGGAAACTCCTCCCCCAGCCGTTCGCGGGCCAAGCGGGTCAGCACGGGCGACGGGGAGATACAGTCCACCTGGTAGCCGCGCTCCGTCAATAGTTGCGCCAGATGACCGGTGCCGCAGCCCACGTCCAGGATGGTGCGCACGCCCGAGGGGATGCGATCCATGAGCACGTCGCAGTACTGGCGCTGGGCTTGGGCCAGATTGCCCAGATTGACGTCCAGGCCGTCCGTCCAATACCCGTAGTGGAGATCGTCCGTCTTCATCAGACGGACCCCCAGGATCAATCCCAGTTCCCGCGTCGAAACCTTGTCCGCCATGACAACAGTGTCGTGTTGCTGTGCCGTGTTGCAGTCCATTCCCGGCGCCCGGCCGTGACCGCCGCGCTGCGGGCCTGCGCGCGGCGCTGCGGGCATGCGCACGGCGCATTGCCGGGGCCGTATGCGCCCTCTGCCGCTAATTGGGCGATAATCAGGGCGCCAGGAGCATCGCGTTCCACCCTAGCATTCATACTATCCGATATCCCAGCAGGTGACAGGAATGTTGCCGCAATCGTATTCAAAGTCGGCCGCGGTATGTGGTAGATCAATTGGGGGCGGCGCACCCGGCGCCGTGAGCGGCACATCCCAATCCGGATGAAGGCGATGCGATTCATTCCCAACAACGAGCCGGCGCAGCAAGCCATGCTGGCCGAGCTCGGGCTGCCCCACCTGGACGCCCTGTTCGCGAGCATCCCCGCCGAGACGCGCCTGCAGCGGGAGCTGCGCATTGCGCCCGGCATGGCGGAGGAAGATCAGCTCCGGCTGTTCGCCGAGCTGGCCGCCAAAAACGCGGCGCAACCCGACGCCTCATTTCTGGGTGGCGGCAGTTATCCTCATTTCGCGCCGCTGGTGATCGACAGCCTGATCCAGCGCGGCGAATTCCTGACCGCTTACACGCCCTATCAACCGGAGGTCAGTCAGGGCACTTTGCAGGCCATCTTCGAGTTCCAGACCTTCATGACTTACCTGACGGGCATGGACGTGGCCAACGCGTCCATGTACGACGGCGCCAGCGCCGTTGCGGAGGGGGTATTGATGGCCGAGCGGCTCACTCGCGGGCGGCCGCGGGTGTTGCTGTCCCAGGCATTGCACCCACACTACCGGGCCGTCACGGAGACGCACACCCGCTTTCTGGACATCGACTTGAATACGATCCCGGCCGATCCCCTCAGCGGCCGCGCGGACCTGGCGGCCCTGGAGCGGCTTCTGGACGAGGACGTGTCGAGCCTGGTGTTGCAGCAGCCCAATTGTTACGGCGTGATCGAAGATGTCGCCGCCGTGGCCGAACGCGCCCGGCAGGCCGGCGCCTTGCTGATCGTAGCCGTCACCGAGGCCCTGAGCCTGGCGCTGTTGGAACCGCCGGGCGCTCTGGGCGCGGACATCGTGGCGGGCGAAGCGCAGAGCTTCGGGATTCCGGTGGCCTATGGCGGACCCTACCTGGGCTTCATGGCGACACGGGATCCGTACAAGCGGCAACTGCCGGGCCGCATTGCAGGACAGACGGTGGATCAGGAGGGGCGGCGCGGGTTCGTGCTGACCCTTGCCACACGCGAGCAGCATATCCGCCGGGAAAAGGCCACCAGCAACATCTGTACCAATCAAAACCTGATCATGCTCGCCGCGCTGGTCTATCTGACCCTGATGGGGCGCGAGGGCCTCAAGACCCTGGCGGCGCAAAACGTCTCCCTGCTGGCCTACTTCCTCGACCGAATCAAGGAAGTGCCGGGCTATCGGGTGGCGTTCAGCGGAGCGCACTTCAACGAGGTCGCCATCGCCTGCCCGGCACCCGCCGCCGCCATTGTGGAGGGTTGCCTCGATCGCCATATCGTGCCGGGCCTGGATTTGGGGCGCTGGAATGCCGATCACGCGGATAAGTTGCTGGTCGCGGTCACGGAGACCAAGCGCAAGGCGGACATCGACGCGTTGGTCGCTGCGTTAGGGGAGGTGGGGCGATGAGCGTGAAACCCAGCGGGTTTATTCAGGAGGAGCCGCTCAGCTTCGAATACCCCGCGGGCGGCCACGTCGGCGTCAAACTGCGCGCGCTGGACGTACCCGAGGTGGACCCGGCCGAGGCAATGGCCGGCGCCGCGCTGCGCTCCGACGGCTTGCAGGCTCTGCCGCAGTTGTCCGAGTTCGAAACCATCCGTCACTTCACGCGCCTGTCCAAATTCAACGTCTCCATTGACGCCGCGATGTACCCGCTGGGCTCGTGCACCATGAAGTACAACCCTCGCATCAACGAGGTGGTGGCCCGTCTGCCGGGCCTGGCGCACGTGCATCCGCTGCTGCCCGATGCGCTGGTGCAGGGCACCCTGGAGGTCCTGTACCGGCTCGACGAGTTGCTGCGGGAGATCACCGGATTCGAAGCGGCCAGCCTGCAGCCCTCCGCCGGAGCGCAGGGTGAGCTGACGGGGGTGCTGCTGATTCGCGCCCGTCTGGAGGCCAAGGGGGAGCGGCGCCGCTACATGCTGGTGCCCGACAGTGCGCACGGCACGAACCCCGCCAGTGCCCACATCGCCGGGTTCGAGGTGCGCGAGGTGAAAAGCCTGCCCGACGGCACGGTGGACATCGCCCATCTGCGGGCGCAAATGGACGACGATGTGGCCGGGTTGATGCTGACCAACCCCAACACGCTGGGCATCTTCGAACGGGAGATTCTGGGCATCGCCGAGATCGTGCACGCCAAGGGCGGATACGTCTACTTCGACGGGGCCAACATGAACGCTCAGGTGGGCATCGCCCGTCCCGGCGATTACGGCATGGACGTCATGCACCTCAACCTGCACAAGACCTTCTCCACGCCGCACGGCGGCGGCGGCCCCGGTGCCGGGCCGTGCTTGTGCACCCGCGAGCTGGAACCCTACCTGCCCGTTCCGCGGGTGGAAAAGGAAGGTGAGCGCTACCGGCTCAATTGGGACGTACCCACCTCCATCGGCAAGGTGTCCACGTTCTACGGCAACGCGGGCATCCTGGTGCGAGCACTGTCGTACATTCTGGCGCTGGGCGGCGACGGCCTCAAGCAGATGAGCCAGGTGGCCGTGCTCAATGCCAACTACCTGCGCCACAAGCTCGCCAACGTGCTGCACGTCGCCACCGAGGCCCCCACGCTGCACGAGGTGGTGTTTTCGGACAAGGGGCTCGCCGAGCACGGCGGCATCACCACTACGGACCTGGCCAAGCGCCTGATGGATTACGGCTTCCACCCCCCGACCATCTATTTCCCGCTCACCGTCCACGGCGCGCTGATGGTCGAGCCCACCGAATCCGAGCCCAGGGCGGAGCTGGACCGCTTCGTGGAGGCCATCGTCGCCATCCTGGCGGAGGCCGATCGGGACCCGGATCTGGTCAAGACCGCCCCGCACCTGACGCCGCGCCGCCGCCTGGACGAAACGCGGGCCGCGCGCCAGCCCATTTTGCGCTGGACGCCCGAGGGCTCCCCGGCGACCAAATAGAGGCCATTAGCGGGCCGCCAGCCGCCCGTGGCACCCGGCGGAGCGGCGTGATCGGCGCAATCGAGGCGCCGGGCGGTTGTCCGGCATTCCAGCCGGTGCGGGGTCAGCTGATTTCAGAGGAACCATCGCTCATGCACCGAATAAAAGGCCGGGTTTATACCCTGCTGGAACGGG
>JACZVE010000338.1 GCA_022572825.1 SAR324 cluster bacterium | reverse complement strand
TTTCTCCTTATTGAAACCTGTTGCAAGACAAAAATTCCTGTCGTCAGGATTTTTGATTTCATCACAAGACGCTTTGTCTTTGGGTTCCTCGGCAGTCACAAGGGTTGGGAGGAAAAGAAAAGCGCTCACCGCTAAAATAGACATCCAGACTGAATATTTCCTTTTCATTGTTAGCTCCTCTTTGTGGAAAAGTCCCGGCTTTGTATGTTTATTATCTTTCGGCTGCAATTCCTCAAGAATATACTATCGGTTGCAAAATACCAACAAACAAAATGGGCAAAAAATCCCGTAAATAGAAGCGTTCTAATATTGTGGGACCCTTTCAAATTCATTGGTTTTTCAGTTCCGGCCTTATCAGAACCGCCGGTATATTGATTGACAATAATGTTTACGGGGACTAGATTGGCAGCATCTTTAAAGATTAAGAAGGAAAATCATGGCTGGCGAAGATTACATCTGTGCCTATTGCGGGTTCAGGGGGAGCCCGGTACGCGTTAACCGCGGGCATATCTATTTCGAGTTATTTTTGTGGCTTTGCCTCATTGTTCCGGGGATCATTTATTCGGCCTGGAGGCGCATCCGTAAACAGGAAGTATGCCCGGAATGCCTTAACCCGGAAATGATTTCCATATACTCTCAAAAAGCCCGCACCATGATGGCGCTTCGGAAGGCGATCGGGGTGATCTCCCACGAGAGCCGGCTCTACGGCGACCTGACGGCGCGGGAGAACCTGCATCTGTTCGGCACCCTGTACGGCGTCGACGATCTGACGGGGCGCACGGGGGCAGCCCTGGAGCGGGTGGGGCTAGCCCACGTTTCCGACATGCCGGTGCGCACCTTCAGCAGCGGGATGACCAAGCGCGTCGGCATCGCCCGGCTGTTGCTCTACGAGCCCAGCGTGCTGTTGCTGGACGAGCCCTACTCGGGGTTGGATCAGGCGTCGCTGGCGCTGTTCGACGAGTACCTGGCCGATTTCAAGGCCGGGGGCGGGACGATCCTCATGACGACCCACCAATTCACGGCCCGCACGGCCATCTGCGACCGGGTTTTGATTTTACAACAAGGGCGGCTGGTCTATAATCGACCTGAGGAGCGGCCCAGCGCCGAGCGTTGCGCCCAATTGTTGAACCAGTTCGCCTCAGGAGCGGTACTTGAAGCCGAGGCCCGATCGTCCAGCAGCTAGGGGCCGGCCGCGGGGAGCGCGCCCGGGGCGGAGGGATGCGCCATGACCGCGAAGCTGGCCTGGGCGACCGGGATCGCCATGGCGGCGCTGGCCGTGCTGATCTTCGGGTTCACGCCCGACGACGATCTGATGGGGTTCTCCCAGAAGATCATGTACATCCACGTGCCGTCGATCTGGGTCACCTACCTGTCCTTCTTCGTGGTGTTCGTGTGCAGCATCGGCTACTTGTGGAAGCGCACGCCGGAGTTCGACCGGGTGTCCAAATCCTCGGCGGAGATCGGCGTGCTGTTTTGCGCCATGGGGCTGATCACCGGCTCCATCTGGGGCCGGCCGACCTGGGGCACCTTCTGGGTGTGGGACGCCCGGCTCACCACGACGCTGCTGCTGTTCCTGATCTTCATGGGCTACGTGCTGCTGCGGGCCTTCTCACCGCCGGGCGAAAAGCAGGCGCGGCTGGCGGCGGTGATCGGCGTGATCGGCTTTCTGGATATTCCGCTGATCCACCTCTCCGTGCAGTGGTGGCGCACGCTTCATCAGCCCTCCACCGTGTTCAAATTGGGCGCGGAGGGGGCCCCCCAGCCGGCGATGCCGGCGGAGTTCCTGGCCGCCTTGCTGCTCAGCCTGGTGGCGATGACGATGCTGTATGCGGTGGTGCTGCTGTACCGCCTCGAGCTGGAGCGGCGGCAGGAGGAGTTGGCGGCGCGGCTGGCGGGCGAATGAACGGCCCGCCTGGACCCCGATGCACGTGAAATTACGCGATCCGATGAAACGAAACATTCAACTGGCCGTGGGCGGGGCGATCGTCGTGGCGATCCTGATTGCCGTCTTGTACCAGGGCTTCGAATCCACCGTGTTCTTCCACACGCCCAGCGAGCTGCTCGCCGCTCCGGAGGACTTCCTGGGGCGCACCATCCGCATCGGCGCCCTGGTCGAGCCCGACACCACCGAGTGGGATCCGGAGGCGATTCGGCTGCGCTTCCAGGTCACCGACGACGCGGAGCACTTCATTCCGGTGGTGTTCGATGGCGTAAAGCCCGATATATTCCGGGAAGGGCAGGGGGTGGTTGTCGAGGGGCGGCTGGGGGGTGACGGGGTGTTCCGGGCCACCGACGTGCTGGTCAAGCACAGCGAGGAGTACTCGGTCGAGGATGCCGATCACCGGGACAAGAAGAAGATTTACCGAACCCTTATGGACCGCCCGGGCGGGGGCGAGCGGTCCGGTTCCTAACCGGGGGCCAGGAGCGGCGCGGGCGCGGCGCCGGCAGGTCGAATCATGATTAATAATATTGGTTACGTCTTTTTGACCGCCGCCCTGGCAGTCTCTTTGTATGGGGTCGTCGTGCCGCATCTGGGGGTGGTGCGGAACAACTGGAACCTGGTGCGCTCGGCGCAACACGCAGCGCTGCTCAATCTGGCCTTCGTTTTCGCGGCGAGCATGGTGCTGGTGCGGGCATTCGTCATGGACGACTTCGGCGTCGATTTCGTCTTCGAGAATTCCAGCATCGACATGCCGCTGCTGTACAAGATCGCTGCATTCTGGGGCGGCATGGACGGCTCGCTGCTCTTCTGGGAGCTGGTGCTGGCGATCCTCACGGTGATCGTGGCCTACGGTTACGAGCGATCGAACCGGGAGGTGCTGCCCTACGTGATTGTCACGCTGAACGTGATTCACGTGTTCCTGCTTTTCCTGCTGGTCACTTACTCCAACCCACTCGCCACCCACTTCCCCGCGCCGCTGGATGGGCGGGGGCTCAACCCGCTGCTGCAGCATCCGGCCATGGCGGCCCATCCGCCGTTGCTCTACCTGGGCTACATCGGCTTCAGCATCCCCTTCGCCTTCGCCATGGGGAGCCTGATCCGCGGCAAGCTGGACAACGAGTGGGTGCTGACCACGCGCCGCTGGACGCTGTTCGCCTGGTACTTCCTCACCGTGGGGCAGATGCTGGGTGGGCAGTGGGCATACGAGGAGCTGGGCTGGGGCGGCTATTGGGCGTGGGATCCGGTGGAAAACGCGGCGTTCATGCCCTGGCTCACCGGCACGGCGTTCCTCCATTCGGTGATGCTGCAGGAGAAGCGCAACATGATGAAGGTCTGGAACATGGCCCTGATCATCGTGACCTTCGGGTTGAGCATCCTGGGCACCTTTATCGTGCGGTCGGGGGTGCTGAACTCGGTGCATGCCTTCGCCCAGTCGGAAATCGGCCCGGCGTTCCTGATCTTCATCGCCCTGGTGCTGGTCGTCGCGTTTACGCTGATGTTCCGCCGAATCAAGCTGCTGGAGTCCCGCCACACCGCGGAGACCCTGCTCAGCAAGGAGACGACGTTCCTTTTGAACAACCTCCTGTTCGTGGGCATCGCCTTCACGGTATTGCTGGGCACGATTTTCCCCCTGATCGCCGAGGCGGTACGGGGCACGAAGCTCTCGGTGCAGGAGCCCTTCTTCAACACGATCGTCACGCCCCTTGGGGTCGGGCTGCTGGTGCTGATCGGCGTCTGCACCCTGATCGCCTGGCGTCATTCCAGTGGCCGCTACCTGTTGCGGAATTTCCGCTGGCCGGTGCTCTTCGCGGTGGCCGGGCTGGGGGTTTCGTTTCTGCTGGGCGTGCGGCACGTGGGGGCGCTGATCGTGTTCTCCGCGGTGGCCTTCTCCCTGTCGGTGCTGCTGCTGGATTACGGCCGCGCCGTGAGCGTGCGCCGGCGGCAGGGGGGTAGCGGGTGGCTGGCGGCCGCGCTGCAGACCGTGATGCGCAATCAGCAACGGTACGGGGGGATGGTGATCCACATCGGCGTGATTTTCCTCTTCTTCGGGCTCGCGGGGAACTACCTGGGCACGGAGCACAACCTCACCCTCACCCAGGGCCGGCCCGTGGAGGTGGGGGGCTATACCCTCTTGTACAAGGGCATGAAGACCT
>JACZVE010000337.1 GCA_022572825.1 SAR324 cluster bacterium | reverse complement strand
CTTTTGGCCGCAGCGATGACGGCGCCCACCGTGGGCAGGCTGGCCGCTTCCAGATTCTTCGCGTAGGGAAGGGGATTTTCCGTATGGGTCACCCGCACGACGGGGGCATCCAGATCGTCGAAGCAATGGGTATAGATATCGTCCGCGATCTGCGCCCCAACTCCGGCGAAGCGGTAGCCTTCCTCGACGATTACCGCCCGGTGGGTTTTGCGCACTGAGCGGGCGATGGTCTCAATGTCCAACGGCTTGATCGTGCGCGGGTCCACCAACTCCACGGCGATGTTCTCCGCACTGAATTGGTCCAGCGCCTGCTCGATCAAATAGTTCATCCGACTGTAGGCGATCACGGTCACGTCATCGCCCTGGGCACGCACCGTGCCCTCGCCGATGGGGAGCAGATACTCTTCTGTCGGCACCGGGCCGACGATGCCGTAAAGCAACTCGTTCTCGATGAAAACGACCGGGTTGTTGTCGCGAATGGCCGTCTTCAACAGCCCCTTTGCATCGTAGGGCGTCGAGGGGATGACCACTTTCAGGCCGGGGACGTTGGCGAACATGGCGTCCAAGACATTGGAGTGCTGAGCGGCCACCTGTGCCGCCGGGCCGCCCGGCCCCCGCATCACCATGGGAATTTGGAACTGCCCGCCGGACATATACAATGTCTTGGCGGCATTGTTGATGATCTGATCGAACGCCACCAGGGAAAAGTTGAAGCTCATGAACTCCACGATAGGCCGCAGGCCGGTCATTGCCGCACCGATGCCCAGGCCGCAGAAGGTGGATTCGGAAATGGGCGTATCGACGACGCGCCTGGGGCCGAAGCGATCCAGCATGCCCTGGCTGACCTTGTAGGCGCCGTTGTACGCGGCCACGTCCTCACCGATCAGGAACACGGCCTCATCCCGTTCCATCTCCTCGATCATGGCCTGGTTGAGGGCCTCTCGCATGGTGATGTTCTGGATGTCCACGGGCCTCGGGGGCGTTAAGTCTGTCGGGATGGATGGCGGTATCCGTGAATTCAGTCGCTCGCGCGCGTTGCGCCTTACTCGGCGAAGATGTGCATCGTGCGCTCGCTCGGGTCCGGCTCGTCGCTTTGATCGGAGAAATTGACCGCGTCGATCACCTCGTCGCGCACCTCCTTTTCCAGCGCTTTGGCAGCGGCCTCGCCGAGCCAGCCCAGCTCGGCCAGCAGACCCTTCATCTGCTGGATGGGATCGACCTTTTGATATCGTTGTATCTCGTCCTTGGTACGGTAGGTGGCGGGATCGGAGATGGAGTGGCCGCGGTAGCGATAGGTCTTGGCTTCGATAAGGAGGGGGGAGGGTTCATCGCGCCGTCTGGCTACCGCGTCCTTGATGACGGCGTAGCAATCGAGCAGGTTCATCCCGTCTACGCATACGCCTTCCATGTTGTACCCGGGTGCCTTCAGGGTGAAATCATCGACCGCCGAGGCACGATCGATCGCCGTACCCATCCCGTATTGATTATTCTCAATGACGAAGATCGCGGGCAGTCGCCACAGCGCCGCGATGTTCAGCGACTCGTGAAAGGTGCCTTGCTGCACCGCGCCATCTCCTAAGAAGACAAGGCTCACGTTCCCCGATGACAGGTATTTCGCCGTGAACGCCGCGCCCAATCCCACGGGGACCTGTCCGCCCACGATGCCATGGCCTCCCAATAAGTTGAACTGCTTGGAATAAAAATGCATGGAGCCGCCCTTTCCCCGCGAAACGCCGGTCACCCGGCCGAACAGCTCCGCCATGAGAAGCGCTGGCGGTATCCCCCGGGCCAGCGCAATGCCGTGATCGCGATAGGAGGTCGTCACGTAATCGTCCGGCTCGATAGCGCTGAGCATCCCCACGCCCACTGCTTCCTCGCCCATGTACAAATGGAGGAACCCGCCGATCTTGCGCTGTTGGTACATCTGTTCGCAGCGTTGCTCGAATGAGCGGACGAGAAACATCCGGCGATGCATCTGCACCAGCCTGTCTTTCCCCAACTCGTCCAGCGCCTGCTGCTGCCTGGGCGTCAAGGTCGCGCGGGAGAGCGCATTGCCTCCTTCCCCGGCACCTTTGGGTGCCTGTTTCTTCCGGGATGGCGCTGCTACGGATACCATCTTCCCGCTCTACGGAGGACAGCGTTGGGAGGGTCTGCCGTCATCGCGGACGCATACACGAGGCGCACGGTCAATGGGCGCCACAGGGTGTTCCATCAATAATAGAGACCCGTGGGAGACAGTCAAGATGTAACCTGTCCCACATCGTCGCGAAAACTTGCCGCTGTGGGCGCCATGCCCCGCGGCGTTCCGCGGACAAGGCCCGTGCGTTGCGGCTATGAGCCGGCGAAGTACCGCTATGGGCTTCGGCCGCGGATGCGGGCTCGCCCGGCGAAATGCCGGCGCGGCGCGCCGTTCGCGGAGCGCCGCCGGGCACGGTTTCCCGACATGGCGCCGTCACAAGCTCATGTGACTGTATTCCGTAATCAATTCAATGCATTCGGTATTGCATCCCTCAGGGGCCATGATATGCTCGACAGACGGCCTCGGTTCATCGTGCGAGCCCTAAATGCGCTGTGATTTAATGCCTCCGGCAGGTTGGGGGCTTTGCCCCCAACACCCCCAGCAGGGAAGCAGCGCGCGACTCGCAAGCGCTGCCGCTCCCTGCACCCCGGAAAAGTGCTATATAAACAACTTACTAAGACTTACGATGAAATATCTCAACCTCAGTATGCGGGGGCGCGGGGGGATTAGTTCCCCCGAATTTGCTTTTCTTCGGATAAATCACAGCCTTTCTAAGCGGTGGCCGCGAGTGGGCGGCTTGCGCATATTGTTGACCGTACGGTAAAATAAACGGATATTCGGCCGAATCCATCGCGACCCATTGCACCTATCCATTGCATCCATGAAAGGGTGAGCGCTCATGTCTCAGCACGATGCAAACCGATTGACCCCTGAGGAAATCAACCGCTACAGCCGTCACGTCACCCTGCCGGAGGTGGGCGTGGCGGGGCAGCAAAAGCTCAAGGCGGCCAGCGTGCTGAGCATCGGCGCGGGCGGACTGGGCTCGCCCATTGGCATTTATCTGGCCGCCGCGGGCGTGGGCACCCTTGGCGTGGTGGACGACGACGTGGTGGACGTCAGCAATCTGAACCGCCAGATCGCCCACTCCACCTTCGACGCCGGCATGCCCAAGGTGGATTCCATCCGCGAGCGCATGCACCAGATCAATCCCAACGTTAAAGTCGACACCTACAATACGCGGCTTACGCGCGACAACGCGCTGGAAATCTTCAAGCCGTACGACATCGTCATTGACGGCTCGGACAATTTCGAGACCCGCTACCTGGTCAATGACGCCGCCTATTTCGCCGGCAAGCCGCTGATCTCTGGTTCCATCTTCCGCTTCGAGGGTCAGGTTTCCGTGTTCGACCCGCACCGCGGTGGGCCGTGCTACCGCTGCCTGTACTCCAATCCCCCGCCGGCCAGTCTGGTGCCCAGTTGAGCCGAAGCGGGAGTCCTGGGCGTGCTCCCGGGCACCATTGGGCTGATCATGGCCACCGAAACGATCAAGCTGATACTGGGCATAGGCGATCCGCTGATCGGGCGGCTGATGCTTTACGACTCCCTGCGCATGACCTTCCGTGACGTGCGGATACGCCAGGATCCGCAGTGCGAACTCTGCGGGGACAAGCCGACCATAACCCAACTGATCGACTATCAGGCCTTCTGCGCCGTGGAACTGCCCGCCGCCGCCCAGGCGGAGCCGGATCCGGCCTCCGTGGAGGTATCCGCCGCCGAATTGAAGCGGATCATCGACGCCGGCCAGCCGATCACCCTGCTCGACGTCCGCGAACCGCACGAGTGGGATATCAACCGCATCGAGCCGGCCCGCCTGACCCCCCTCAGCCAGTTCGAGCAGTTCATACCCGACCTGAATCCCCAGGACGACATCTATCTTTATTGCTATAAGGGCAAGCGTTCCCTGACGGCTCTAAAGCAGCTGCAGGAGAAGGGATTCAAGCAGCTGCACAGCCTGGCCGGCGGCATCGACAAATGGGCCGAGGAGATCGACCCTGCCATGCCTCGCTACTGAGCGGCGGCACCGCGCCGTCCCGTGCCGGGGGGTGCCCCCTCGCCCATGCGGAGGCGGGGGACTGGCGG
>JACZVE010000336.1 GCA_022572825.1 SAR324 cluster bacterium | reverse complement strand
GCACGGTAGCCTGGCGGCGCTCGCCTGAGGGGGCGGGGGTTTGCGCGGATGCAGACGGCCGTGACGGTTCTGGTTCGGGGGGGCTGTGAGGGGTCGCGGGTTTGGACAGATCGTGGCCGCAACCGCCGCAAAACCTTTCCCCGGGTTCGATTGCAAACCCACAGGAAGGACAGGTTAAGGACAAGGGCGCGCCGCACTGAGCGCAGAATCGCAGCCCTTCTCTGTTTTCCGAATGGCAACGGGAACACTTCATGGCACCGCCCCGGAATTTGAAATCCATGCGGAATTTAACATTATCGGCACGGGCGGTGAAGCGATTTGCTCTGCAAGTATGGAAGTGTACCGCTGTGGGGATGCGCGAATCGTTGCGCAGGCACCCGAAGTAGTCTTGGGGGTAATGGTACTACCGATCGCGGGCCGGCACGTTCCGGCAGCGGGAGACTGCTGCCATTGCGGCGTCTCCCCCCATTCATCCCCAATCAAAAAACCGGCATCCCTGGCATGTCGCCGAGGAGCACGTCGTTAGCCGGCCTTTTTATGCTGGGACCAGATAATCATGATGACGATGCCCATGACGACGACCGGGGGTACCGGAAACAGGGCAATGAACGCGAAAACCAGCAGAACCGGATTGGCGTTGCGGCGCAACATGTCCAAGATGGCGCGCGCCATGAACACGTAATACACGACCAGGACTACCACAGCCAAAACGGCCACCCAGCCCACACCCATCGGTGTCCAATCCCAGTTCATCAGGCTCATGTTTGCCTCCCATAGGCGATTTGTAGAGCGGTAAACAGGGAAGTCAGTTCCCCAGTGAAACCTCCAAGCACCGCCGCTGCCTTAATGGAAAAACATATATCCCGGCTTCTGCTGAACGTCGGACGAGGCCATGGCTCAGGGAACGGATGAGAGGGGAAGCATCTCGCTCCCACTCTGCTCGCAAAATGCACAGAACAATGGGCAGGCTCCAGTCTGCTCGAGAATGAAATGCGGCGGGCTGGATGGCTATTATGCTGAAATCTTCAATCGGGGTGGAGGGATTCGAACCCCCGGCCTCCTGCTCCCAAAGCAGGCGCGCTACCAGACTGCGCCACACCCCGCGGGCGGGTCTGTTGGAATGTCCGATGAGGGTACTACAAGCGGTTCGAGAATTCATTTTTGTGGGGGAAGCGGGCCGCGGCACGCAAGCCCAACAGCCCCCCGATCCCCCTTATGCTTATTCAGGTCGGCCTAGTACTACTCTGTCAGATTGGATTCGCCCTTGTTGAATCAGCTACTTGCGATATTACCGCTTTCGGCTTTGTTCGCTCTCCATGCGAGTTCGCGGCCAGTGACTACAGGTACTGACAGAGTAGTACTAGCGCCCGGCCAGCAGCAGATGCGGGTACTTCTCCTTGGCCACCTGCACCATGGCGATGAAGCGGGGTACGTACTCGTAGGTTTCCTGGCGCAGCCGCAGCTGGAAGAATTCCCATTTATGCTGGCTGCGCATGGCCTGCTCGACGTAGCCGGGACCGCCGTTGTAGGCAGCCAGCGCGAGCGCCCAGTTGTAATTGAAACGCCGTCCCAGCTCGTCCAGGTAGTCCGCGGCCGCCTTGGTGGCCTTGTGCCAGTTCATCCGCTCGTCGGCGAATGCGCCCACGTTCAGGCCCATGTGCTCGGCGGTGCCGCGCGTGAACTGCCACAGGCCCCGCGCATGGCCGGAGTTGGCCCGGTTCTCGAACATGGACTCCAGCATGGGCAGGTAGGCCAGCTCCAGGGGCAGCCGCCGGGCCCGGAATTCCCGCAGGATGGTGGGCAGGTAGCGCCGACCGCGGCGCAGCGCCTTTTCCACCGTGGTGGTGCGGCTGTAGTTGGCGCGGAACCGCTCCACACGGGGATGATCGGAAATCCAGATTGCTGGCTTGTTGTCTTTTACGTATCCTGATGCGTACCGGCCCGGGGAGGGGGCGTTGGCGAATCTGCGGCTGCTGGCGCAGGAAGCGAGCGCCAGGGCCGCGAGCAGCACCGCGCTTCGGATGAGGGCTTGTCTGAGGGTCGAGGAGTTTCGCATCATCTTGTCCCTGCGTGTCTGTCCGCGTCGTCCGTGGCGCCGGCGGGTGCTCGACCCGCACAATCCGCCAGGTGCGCGTCCGCGATCTAGCGCCGTCGATGCAAAAAAGTGACCAGCCCCCCTTCCAGTTCCCCGACGCGCCGGCCCCGTGCTTGCGGCGCGAGCCGGAGCGCGGGGCTCCCCGGCCACGGCGACGCGGGGCAGAGGGGCCGCGGCGGCCACGCCCCCGGGCAGTCCGGCGCGATTTGGGCAGGCGGTGATGCTGGACCTTGACGCATTGCGCGAGCTGCTGAGGCGGCACGGCGACGCGCTGACGGCGCCCGTGCGCGCGTTCGACATCAAGGGGCGTGCCTTCGACTTCAACCGGCGCCGCGCCCTGATGGGGGTGATCAACCTCTCTCCGGATTCCGGGTATCCCGAAAGCGTCTGCACCAGCGAAGCGGCCGCCGTCGAGCGGGGCCTGCTGCTGGCAGCTCAGGGTGCCGACATCGTGGATGTGGGCGCCGAGTCCACTCTGCCCGGCGCCCGGCGCGTGCCGCCGCACGAGCAGCAGGCGCGCATGGTACCCGTCGTGCGCCGGCTGGCCGATTCCGGTGTGCTGGTCTCCGCGGAGAGTTACTATCCCGAGGTGCTGGAGGCCGCGGCGCGGGCCGGCGCTGCGCTTTTCAATCTGACGGGCACCCGTCAGGAAGACGACGTGCTGAAGCTGGCCCGCCGCTTCGAGATGGCCGTGATTCACTGCTATGTGCAGGGAGAGACCGTGCGCGCCGTGGAGGACTTCACCTTTGCCGACGACATGACGGCCACGCTGGAAGCCTATTTCCACGAGCGCATCGTCCAGGCCACGCGCCAGGGGGTCACGCGCAACATCATCGATCCGGGGCTGGGCTTTTACTACCGCAATCTGGAGGACGGCGACCTGCGGGTCAGCTACCAGCTCCACAGCTTCCTCAACACGTTTCGGCTGCACCGGCTGGGCTGGCCCACGCTGAACATCCTGCCCCATGCCCCGGAAATCTTCGGTCAGGAGCAACGGCGCGCCGCCGAGCCGTTCTTCGCCGTGATCGCGTTGCTGGGGGGCACGCATATCGTCCGCACGCACGAGCTGGAGACGGTGGCCCGCATTCGCGCCGTGCTGGAGCGCTATCGGCCGCCGGCCATGCCATGAGGCCGGGGAGCCTGCCGCCGGTCTTGCGCCCATCGTCCTTTGCAATCACTGGTGATGCACGGTGGCTTGTGATCCATATTATTTCGATATTTCTAGAATAATCGTTGACACCCCGATTGGCGGCCGCTAGGGTTCATTTATGGAAACGGCAATCGCGGCACGATGTCTGGAGGCGCTGGGCAGCCCGACGCGGCTGGAAATATTCCGGCTGCTGGTGCAGGCCGGCCCCGACGGCGCGGCGGTGGGCGATCTGCAGGCCAAATTGAATATTCCCGCTTCCACGCTCTCGCACCACTGCTCACGCCTGGTGCAAGTCGGCCTGGTCACTCAGCAGCGGCGCGGCCGCCACCTGATTTGCCGTGCCGACTACCGGCGCATGGACGCGCTGGTGACCTATCTGGGCGAAAACTGCTGCCAGGGCCTGGGTGCGGAGCAGTGCGGGGGCAGCGATGCCGCGTAATCGGTGGACGAGCGATGAGGGTGCCATGCGCTATCACATTTCGCTGAGGGTCAAGGACGTGGCCGCGTCGGTTGCGTTTTATAACCGGCTCTTCGGCGCGCAGCCGGAAAAGCAGACGGCAGGCTATGCCAAGTACGACTTGCAATCGCCTCCGCTGAACTTCTCCCTGACCGGTGCCGGGCAGGGCGCCCCCAGCCGGGTGGGACATCTCGGCATCGAGGTCGACTCGCCGGAACAGCTCGCCGCGTGGAAGTCGCGCCTGGAGCGGGCCGGCATCGAGGTGCGCGCCGAGACAGCCACCCGGTGCTGCTTCGCCCTGCAGGACAAGCTGTGGAGCGAGGACCCCGATCACAACGCGTGGGAAGTGTTCCTCGTGCACGAGCAACTGCCCGTTGCCAACGACCCCGCCGCCGGCGCGGGTTGCGGGTCGGAAGCTTCCCGACAAGGGGGTTGCTGCTGCTGCTCGCTGGAGTTCCA
>JACZVE010000335.1 GCA_022572825.1 SAR324 cluster bacterium | reverse complement strand
CTACCTACCCCACCTGGATCGTCAACGGTCAGCGCTATGGGCAGATTCTCGCGCCCGAACGGCTGGCCCAGCTTTCCAACTTCACCGGCCCGGCACCGCGATAGCGGGGAGGCCGCACGCTGCCGGGATCCGGAATGGATAATCGAATGTCGTCCCGTCTGCCGGCCCTCCTATCCAGAGACTACGGGGTTCGGAGGTTTTGCAAATCCAGTTCGTCACAATGATTGGGCCTCTCCAAATGCGGCCGATAGCGCAATGAGGACGAATGGCTCCGGGAGACGACGGGTCGCCCGGATTGAAAGAGCCACATCGGTCTTGGTGTGGCGGAAGGTAACCATGCTCTCCAAATTTCAGACAGGGTGGGTTCGCCTTACGCGTCGGGAAAAGTTGTCGGCGGTCGCCATATCAGCGGGCATATTTCTTGGGTTAGGGACTTTGACAGCGCTGTGGCAAAATCCGTTCTTCATCCGCATGACCCCTATAAGCGCCTGGGACTTCGTTATTCTCGGATTGGAAGCGCTGCTGCTCGGCCTGTATCTGGGAATTCGGTCCCCCGGGTGCGGCATCAAGCGGGCGAGTATAGGCGGGGTGCTGGGGTTTCTGGGCTTCGGTTGTTCAATTTGTAACAAAATTCTAATGCTGATTTTTGGGGCTAGCTTTCTACTCATCTACTTCGAACCCTATCGGTACCTCATTGGATTTCTCGGCATCGCTCTGCTCGCCATGGCCCTACAACGTAAGCTCGTAATTCGCGCTGTAGTAGGCTCAAAGCTATCCGATTAGTACATAGGTCCCCCATATGGTGACCTTCCAGAGAGTTTAGCTCACAATTCCCCTTTCCCATTCATTGACGGATAGTTTTGGAGTGGTAGCGTTTCCCGCACGCAACCGAAAAATGAGGGATCTCTCAGGACAATACCCACGCTTGGAGAGTAATTCGCTATGGAAAATCAAGGACATCATACCAAGAGCATTGCGGCTTACTTGGCCCTCACGTTCTTAATTTTTCTATTGTGGCCCTCATGGGCGGCTGGGGCGACCGGCCATGTGAATATGCGCCTGGTAGAGTTCAGGCGCCCTATTCCGGCGCCTGATTTCAAGGTAGAATCCCTCAGTGGGGATAAACTCAGCCTGCAAGATTTTCGAGGCAAGACGGTGTTGCTCAACTTTTGGGCGACTTGGTGTCCACCCTGCGTGAAAGAAATGCCGTCGATGGAACAATTGTATCAAAAATTTAGGAACCAATCTTTTTCTGTGGTGGCAATTTCCATTGACGAGGCCGGAGCTGGAATTGTCGCACGGTTCGTTAAGCGCCTGAATCTGAGCTTTCCTATCGGCCTGGATCCCAACAAATTGGTGTCTAAAGCATACGGCACGAATGCATTGCCATCCTCCTTTATTTTAAACTCGGAAGGCCAGGTGATCGCGGCCGCTAAAGGGGAACGGGACTGGTTTTCCGAGGCAGCGGTTCATTACATGGAAATGGTGACTCCTGGCATCCCGGTTAAAACCTCTTTCCTGTCTTCCGGGATCACTGGTGGCAGGCGTGTATCGTGGGAGGGTTTGATGGCTTTTGGCACGCCACAATCCTAACTCCGCTTTATGGTACGGTGGGATGTACAGGCGTTGACATGGCTACTTCCTGCGTGGTGGAAGCTATACGGGTGAAACTGAGCTTGCCAACCTGAAAGGAGGCCCCCAATGGGTTACGCTTTGCGATCTCTTGCAATGGTCGTCGGGCTCGGGATGTGCCTGGTTTGCTCGGTCGCCGCTGCCCAATCGGCGACTCTCCGCTGGTACGGCCACGCATTCTTCTTGCTAACCTCCGCCCAGGGGGTGCGCGTGGCCATGGACCCCTACGGTGCCATCGGTTATCCGATGCCCAGGGTAGAGGCCGGCGTGGTGACCGTAAGCCATGAGCACGGGGACCATAACGACCCAAACCGCCTCGCGGGCGCTCCGGAGGTCTTGCGTGGGCTGAAGGCCGGCGGGGTGGGGTGGAACCCGGTTTCCTACCAAAAGAAGGACGTGCGCATCACGGCGATTCCCGCCTACCACGACGACGTCCAGGGGCAGAAGCGCGGCCTAAACACGATCTTCATTGTGGAGACCGGCCACCTCCGCCTGGCCCACCTGAGCGACATCGGTCACACCTTGTCCGAGGCCATTGTGAAGGCAATGGGCCGCATTGACATCCTGTTGGTCCCTGTGGGCGGAAATTTCAGCATCGACGGGCGCCAAGCGAAGGAGATCATGTCCCGCCTGCGCCCCCGCATTTCTATTCCGATACATTACAAAACCCCGGTGACTGCGTCCTGGCCCATCGAGGACGAAAGCGCCTTCCTTGCCGGCCTGAAGAACGTAAGGCGGCTGGACACGCTCACCGTTTCTCTCACGCCCGAGACCCTTCCGGCCCAACCGGAGGTGTGGGTGATGCGGTACCGCTAGAAAGCCGAGACCGAAGGGAGGTACCCCCTTGGCGGGCATTTCGGCGCGTCTCCCCGTCTGTCGCAGGGAGCAGAGGCGCCCCAAACTGCCTTCGCCATGGAATAGTCGCTGACTTGGGTGGTCAAAGTGGGCAATTCCGGCTAGTTGCAGCTGCCCACTGGCCATGGCGATCCCCGTCAATCGTTCAGTGCACCACCCGGCCTCGCGCCACCACCGCGCGCACGTCCAGCAGGGCGCGGATATCCTCCAGCGGATTGCCTTGCACGGCCAGCACGTCCGCCGCCTTACCCGGCGCCAGCACGCCGAGGTCCTCGCGCCCCAGTGCCTCGGCGGCCACCCCGGTCGCCGACTTGAGGATGTAGGCCGGCGACAGGCCCGTCCCTTCCACCGATAAAATGAGGTCGCCGGGATAATCGCCGAACTCGTTGTAGGCGACGCCCGCATCGCTGCCCGAGACAATCCGCACACCGGCATCGACCAGCCGGTTCACCAGCTCGAAGCGCGCCTGCTGAAGGCGAAGAAAATCGCGCTGCGCCGGCGGAATTTCCGGATCGTCCAGGTGCGCGAACTTGCTCGCCCCCTGAAAGATGGTGGGGCACACGTAGATCCCCTCGCCGGCCATGATGCGCGACTGCTCCGGCTCGTAGCGCACGCCGTCCGCGGTCAGGAACGTGCAGTGCTCGACCGTGGTAACCCGCGCGGCGATGGAGTGGTGCACTCCCGGCGAGCCGTGGGCATGGGAGGCCGTCGGCAGGTGCAGCCGGCGCGCCTCCTCGGTCAGCGCCCGCATCTCCGCTTCGGTGTATTGGGCGGCGAGGGGATTGGTGCCCGGAGTGGTGTTGCCGCCGGTGGCGAACACCTTGATGAAGTCGGCGCCGGCCTTTGCCTGGGCGCGCACGGCGCGGCGCACCTCCACCTCGCTGTCCGCTTCCACCCCGCAGAACCAGAGATGACCTCCCGTCGTGGTCACGCCGGCGCCGGAGGCGATGATGCGCGGCGCGACGAGGGTGCCGTCGTCCACGGCCGCACGCATGGCGAACGCGATCTCGTTGACGGTGCCGCAGTCCCGCACGGTTGTGACGCCCGTGCGCAACGCGGTTTTGAGATTCTCCACGGAGCGGATGAGCTTGGTCTCGACCGATTCGCGCTGATGATCGGCCAACACGGCGGCCCCGGAACTGAAGCTCATATGGGTGTGCATGTTGATCAGCCCCGGCAACAATGTCGCCCGCGGCCCCAGATCCAACACGCGCCCGAAGCTTCCCTCGCCGCCCTCCAGTTCGGCCTGCCTGCCCAACGATGCGATCACGCCCCCGTCGATCGCGACATAGGCGTTTTCCAGCAGCCGCTCCGAGACACCGTCGAAGAGCCGCCCGGCCTTGAGCAACAGTTCCGTCATGGCTGCCTTGGATGCATTGTGAAGCTGGTTTGCTGATTCAGAAATTCGTGCAACCTAGAAAACGATGCGATTGGATTTGATCGGCTCGCTAAATCCTCACCCCGCCGCCCTACGGGCGGCACCCTTCTCCTTGCAAAGGAGAGGGAGCTGGAAACCCGGGGCCTATTGACAGAGCGGTTACGGCCATCTCCGTACGGCGCCTGCCGAACCTGTCTCGATTGGGTCGCCGAAGGGCCCTCGTGACGCCAGCGCAGCCCGCCTCCCCCTTGCCAAGGAGAGGGGGAAGAAACGCGCGACTCGTAAGCGTTTCAACGC
>JACZVE010000024.1 GCA_022572825.1 SAR324 cluster bacterium | reverse complement strand
GCGCCTCCTGGCCGCCTCGGTGGGGGGCGTTCGCGTGGTCAACGCCTATATCCCGAACGGAAGTTCGGTGGGTTCGGACAAGTTCGCCGGCAAGCTGGAATTTCTGGCCAATCTGCGCCGATACTTCGACCAGCACTGCAGCACCGGCGATCCGGTCGTGCTGGTGGGCGATTACAACGTGGCGCCCGCCCCGGAAGACGTTTACGATGCGCAACAAATGGAAGGCCAGGTGGGCTACCATCCCGACGAGCGCAGGGCGCTGGAGCACCTGCGGGCGTGGGGCTTTCACGATCAATTCCGCAAGTTCGAACAAGGGGCGGGATTCTACACTTGGTGGGATTACCGGGAAGGCGCGTACCCCCGTAACGCTGGCCTTCGCATCGATCATGTCTGGGCATCGCGGCCTTTGAGCGAGCGAGCTACGGCGTGTGTGATCGAGCGGGAGGAGCGCGCACGGCCCAAGGCCTCCGATCACGTGCCCGTTATTGTCTCCTATTTGGTGGACTGATAATTGCTAGGTCGTTATAGGGTGCAGGATTATAGCAATTGCGATATTGGCGACGGCGCCGAATGATGATGCCCAACCGTTTGCACCGGAAAGTGGCGGCCGACAACTGCGGGCACGCCCCCAATGCCGCGGGTGGGTATCAGGCATGCCCGTGTACTTCGCGTTGGGATTGTCCGCGCGGCGTCCTGGAGACGTGCAGGTATTCGGACGATGACTTATCCATGAAATTAGCTGCGCCGGGTATCGCCACTCGATGCGGGCGATTCGAAGGCAATTGCATTTAGGTGGGATAGGCGTATGATTTTTTAATTGGCAAAGGGGATGTCAGATCTACTCCAAAACAGTCCTCCAAACGGATCCGCGACAAGGCGGCCGGCTAAGGCGCGAATGGTCCGCATGCAGAACCGCAAACCTCCGGAGTGGCCATGAGTTCGGTGCTGTCTCAGAATGAAGTCGATGCTCTCCTGAAGGGCATTTCCGGTGGCGAATTCGATGTGGACGACTCGTCGGAAGGGGCCATGGGCGACGACGACGTCATCCCATACGATCTTACCAGCCAGGATCGCATCATCCGGGGCCGCATGCCGACCCTGGAGATCATCCACGACCGATTCGTGCGCCACTTTCGCCTGACGCTATCCTCCGCCTTGCGCAAAGTGGTCGACATCAGCGTTCGGTCCACAGAGCTGATCAAGTTCGGGGAGTTTCTCAAGACCCTGCCGGTGCCTTCCTCGCTGAACCTGTTCCGCATGAGTCCGTTGCGGGGCAACGCCATCATGGTGCTGGAGACCCGCCTGGTGTTCACGCTGATCGATTTGTTCTTCGGCGGCACCGGCGAGCTGGAGGTCAAGGCGGAAGGGCGCGACTTTTCCGCCATTGAGCAGCGGATGATCAAGCGCGTCGTCATCAGTGCCCTGGAAGACCTGCAGCAGTCCTGGCGGCCCGTGTTCCCCGTGCAGATCACCTACACGCGCTCGGAAGTGAACCCGCAATTCGTCGCCATCGTGCCTCACAGCGAGGTCGTGGTCGTGGTCACTTTCGACGTCGAGATGGGCCGGGCGCCCATGTCCGTGACGCTGTGCATCCCCTACTCGATGATCGAGCCCATCCGGGCCAGGCTGAACGCCGGCTTCCAGAGCGATCAGAACGAGGTCGACACTACTTGGCTGAACCGCTTTCGCTCCAATCTCCAGTTGGCCAAGGTGGAAGTCATCGCCGAGCTGGGACACACGGAAATCAATGTGCGCGATTTTCTGGGCATTAAGGTGGGCGACGTCATTTCCCTCGATCAGGAAATCGACAAACCGCTCAGCGTTACTGTGGAGGGGATTTCCAAATTCAAGGGCTTTCAGGGATCCTATAAGGGTCACCAAGCGCTGAAAGTCACCAATCTGGTCTATAAACCCCCAGTGGTAGACGAGATACTGCTGCAGTAGGCGAATTTCCTCGCTTGCCTGCGTCGATCAGCTCTGACATGGCCGAAGCAAACCACGTCGTTACGCATTCGTGGGCCATTCGCGGGGAACGCACAGCGTTCCCCGCGGGCGATAGCCGTGCGCCGTACCGTGCGAGCAGGTAGCCTCTAAGGGAGCAGCCAGCCAGCGGCAGGGTGCGCTCAGTCTGCCGATTCCAGTACCCACTATCTGGAGCCCAGTGCATGTCCACTTGGATCCGGTTCCGCTACGACAATGGCGACTCGGCGCTCGTGAACGCCGAGCAGACACACCTTCTTTTCAAATCCGAGGACACCCGCATCGAGGTACTGCCGCTCGGCCCCCAGGAGAACGGACAAGGCTCGATTTCGCCCCTGGTCGTCTACCAATGCGAATACCCGGACCAGGTTGCCGCGGCCGAGGATCTGATCTTCGATGCCCTCAACAGCAGCCAGTCGTTGACGATCACGCTGGACCTGTTGGAAGACCACGCGGAGCACCTGAACAATGTGCAGGGCATCCGCATGATCCTGTCGCTCATTCACCAGGGCAGTATTCGCATTCCGAAGAACGAGGAGCTCCCGGATAAGGGAGAGCTGTTCGAGCAGGAGGACGAGCCCAATCCCTCTGAAATCAGTCGCTTTGAATCGCTGCTGCACACCTATCTGGACGTTCCGCCAGACACCCTGCGGCGGGCCTTCCAAAACGGCAATGAGGACTCGCCCTTCGAAATCAAAAAAGACCACGAGGAGTGCCCGGACCACGGATTTCACGAGTACTGGATCGTGGAAACCCGCCCGGATCGCAACTACGCCTTCCGGGAGCATTTTGACGAGCTGGCCACGTCCCTGCAGGAAAAGGAGGGCTTGGCCTGGCGTGAGCCGCACCCCCACTGCTAATCGCTGCCGGAGCGGGCCACAGTCCCGCCGTCCTTCATTCAAGTCATCGGCACCGTGCATACGGCTGGTCGCTGCCCAGCGGGCCCGTGGCATGCCGCCGCAAATTGACGGCCCCCCGGCGCAGTGATAGACGGTGCAGTGTCAGACCGTGGAGGCGGAGGCGCTGTCGAAGCGCCGCACCCGGGCCTCGCGGTTGCCATCCATTGATTCCACCCCGCCCGAGGACAGCGATGATCTACGAATTCCGAACCTACGGTCTCAAGCCAGGCTCGCTGCCGGAGGTGATGAAGCGCTTCGGAGAGGCTTACGAGCACCGCAAGAAGTACTCCCAACTGGCCGCGTTTTGGTACACGGAGATCGGGCCGTTGAATCAAATCATCCACGTTTGGCCCTACCCGGACCTGGCGGAGCGCGACCGCATCCGGGCGGAATCCTTAAAGGACCCCAACTGGCCGCCGCAAATCCGGGAATTCATCGTCACGATGGACTCCGAAGTCTTCATCCCCTTTCCGTTCTCGCCGGAGCTGAAGCCCGCGCAAATGGGCCCGTTCTTCGAGATGCGCAGCTACTTTGTCAAGCCGGCCGGTGGCCTCGCGTCGGTCCAGGAGCGTTGGGAAAAGCAGCTCCCCAAACGCACGCCGCTCTCGCCCCTCGCGTTCGTCGGGTACACCGATACGGGCCCGCTGAACAAATACGTCCACATCTGGCCCTACGAGAGCCTGGAGCAGCGCGCTCACATCCGCAAGACCGCTGTGGAAACGGGCGCCTGGCCTCCCCCCGGCGGCGCGGAGGTGCTGGTGTCGCAGGAAAACAAGATCATGCTGGCCGCCCCCTTTTCGCCCCTGCAATAACAATTGAGAGAGGCGGCGGCATCTCCAAGGATGCGGGAATGCCGCTCAGCAGGAGTCCGAGCGCGTCAGCCAGGCTTCCGCGATTTCCTTGTAGCGGGATAGGCGTTGGAACGCCTCACGTGAGCCCCCGCGGTCGGGGTGGGTCTCCTTGGACAGGCGCCGGAATTCCCGCCTCACGCGCTTCACTGTGGCGGTTGCCGGATCGAGCCCGAAAAACGAGAAGGCGAGTGCCGGTTCCTGATGGAGCGGGACGCCCGAGCCCGCCGTATAGGAGCGGTACTGAAAGCGCTGATTTCGCCCCTCCCGGCGCAGTTCCTGCCACAGCCGCGCGGATTCCTCCAGCTTCTGCTCGAAACGCCGCAGGGTGCGCTGCAAACGGTCGCGGAATGCGCGCTCCCAGTTGTAGTTGAAGCGGCTGGGCGAGAAGTGGAGGATGTCGAAGGTGCGCCGGAGATAGCCGAACATCCCTTCCGCTCGCAGGTGTCCGTACGTGTCGAGAGGCTTCCAGTAGTAGTCGTGATGGCAGATATCGTCCCACAGCGCCATTTTCGCCTGGCTCATGCCTAGATCGAAGGGCAGTTTGAGGAAGTAGCCTCCCCAGCGATCTTCGCCCAGACCCTGCTCCAGGTGCGCGATCTGGAACTCGACCGGGTCGATGAGCGCGGAGTAAAATCGGTCGTACTCGTCCTGGGAGAAAAACCAGGGGCTGTTTTCCAGCTTCCAATCCGTGCACTCGAAGTAGCGGCAAAACAGCTTGAGCAGGGATTCATCCTCGAAGAAGCCCCGCGCCATATTCCGCCTGGCGTAGTGCTCCACGGGCGTACCGGCCGATTCCGAATACCACTGACAGGCGTCAATCAGTTGCCGTGCGGGAAATCCCGCCTGAACCAGATTTGCAAAGACGCGCGTACTGCGGCCAAGCCGCTCCAGCCGGTACAGCACCGCCTGGTCGCCGAAAACACGGGTGAAGCTTTGTTGATTCAGGGCCAGCATGCCGACGGTGCCACGGACGGTTTCAGGTGCTTGGGGACGATGCGGGATGGCGCTCCGCCCGGCCCGCATCAACGCTCACTCCGGCAGTGCCGTTCAATTTTGCCAGAGTCCACCCGGGTGTCAACCCTGCGAACCGGGAGCGAATTCGGAGCCGGCCGCCCACAAATCCGCGCCATTTCCGCCTCATTGACTCAGGGGAAGCCAGCGGGTAATCGATTGGACTCCAGCGGTGCGATGTGGTTTGACCACGCGGTTTGACCATGCTGATTGACCATGCTGGCTGTCGGACCTATTTTGGGAATAGCGCAACGAGACACTCAACACCCAATTCATGGATCCATGGAGATTGAGAGATGACCTACACCGTCACTCCATATTGCGACGGCTGCAAATATACCGATTGCGTGGAGGTCTGCCCGGTTGAAGCTTTTCACGAAGGTCCCACCATGCTCTACATCAACCCGGAGACCTGCATCGACTGCGATGTGTGCGTGGCCACGTGTCCGGTGGAAGCAATATACGCCGAAGATCAGGTGCCGGAGCAATGGGCGGAGTGGACACAGATCAACGCGGACGAATGTGAGAAGTATCCCACCATCTCGGAAATGAAGGATGCCCTGCCTGGGGCACGTACGCTGGAGGAGATCAAGGCGGCCGGCGGCTGAAGCCACGCGCGCGGGACCGGCAAGGTGCGCCTGGTCCACGGACCGATACGCATCTCACCCGCGCGCAGTGCGGAATCCATTGTGCGGCAAACCCGCTGATCGCAGTGACGATTGCCGCGCGCGATCCTCCGCCCCTCCTCGCGCGCCACAAACCACCGGCCGGCACAACGGTCCGTGCTGCCCTTCGGCAAGCGGACACCGGAATTACCGGGGCCTGTCGCGCCGCGCAAAGCCGCCGCGATACCCCATCCCAACGGCGCAGGTGCAGCCATGTCATACCAGTTCATTCAGGTCGACGCCGGGGACCACATCACCACCATCACCATCAACCGGCCCGAGGTGATGAACGCCCTGCATCCGCCGGCCAACGAGGAGTTGGGACGCGCGTTCGATGCGTACGGCGCCGACGGCGATGCCTGGGTGGCCATCGTCACCGGCGCGGGCAATCAGGCGTTTTCCGCCGGCAACGACCTCAAGGTCGCCGCCTCCGGAGAAAAGTTCGACTTGCAGTGGAACGGCGGATTTGGGGGCATTACCGATCGCCACGATCTGTACAAGCCCGTCATTGCCGCCGTAAACGGCGTCGCCCTGGGAGGAGGCTTCGAGATCGCGCTGGCCTGCGACATCATCATCGCCTCGGAGAGCGCGACCTTCGGCCTGCCGGAGCCACGGGTGGGCTTCGTGGCCGCCGCGGGCGGTATGCACCGCTTGGTACGCATGATTCCGCAGAAGATCGCCATGGGAATGATGCTAAGGGGCAAGCCTATCGACGCCGGCGAGGCCTTCCGGCTGGGATTGGTGAATCAGGTGGTGCCGGCCGACGCCCTGATGGAAACCGCATGCGGCTACGCGCGGGAAATCATGGAGTGTGCCCCCATATCGGTGCGCCTGAGCAAGCAAGCCGCGCTCGCCAATCTCCACTTGCCCATCCAGGAAGCCATGCACACGCCCGTTCCGCTCATGGAGGTATGGCGCGATTCCCACGACCTCAGGGAAGGACCGCTCGCATTCGCCGAGAAGCGCAAGCCTCACTGGCAAGGGCGCTAGCGGGCCCCCCTAATCGTATGCTTCCGGCGGGTGGGAGCATCGCCCCGGCCCGTCCGACGGGGGCGATATGGAGCATCGCGGCCCGCGCCCCGGCGACCGGTGCACGGGAGACACCCAACCAGATCGGCCGAGCCGGCAACGCCACCCGGCGCAGCCCGCCAGTCGAGCAAACAAGCTGCGTAACGCTTCATTCAGGAGAGGGTATGAGCGGGTACAAGGACATCATTCTCGATGTGGCCGACAGGATCGCGGTACTGACGCTGAACATGCCCGACACGCGAAACTCCATCAGCGGGCAGAACACGATCGAGGAGATCGTGGATGCGTGCAAACGCGTACAGAATGACGACGGTGTCTCGGTGTTGATCATCACCGGCGCCGGCAAGAGCTTCTCCTCCGGCGGCAACGTGAAGGCGATGCGGGAACGGGCCAACGAGATGGAAGGTCCCGCCATCCATCTGCAGGAAAGATACCGCCGGGGGATTCAGCGCATCCCGCTGGCCATCGATGCGTTGGATGTGCCAGTCATCGGCGCCATCAACGGCCATGCCATCGGGGCGGGCTGCGATCTGGCGATGATGTGCGACATCCGCATCGCGTCCAGGCAAGCGGTGTTCGGCGAGACGTTTCTCAACCTCGGGATCATCCCCGGCGATGGCGGCTCCTGGTTCCTCGTGCGCCAGATCGGCTATCAGAAGTCCGCGGAACTGACCTTCACCGGCCGCATCGTCGACGCCGAGGAGGCCCTGGCTCTGGGCATGGTGTTGAGGGTTGTCGAGCACGAGTCGCTGATGCCGGAGGTAAGGGCGCTGGCCGAGGTCATCGCCGCTAAGCCCCCGCGTACGCTGCGGCTGAGCAAGCGCATTCTCAAACAGGCTCAACGCACGACTCTCAGCGATTTCCTTGACATCTGCGCAGTCACGCAGGCCATCGCCCAGACCACCGACGATCACAAGATCGCCATGGAAGCGTTTTTCGAGAAGACCACGCCCGTGTTCAAGGGCCAGTAGATCAGCGACGATGTGCCCGCGACGCGTTACCCCGGCGCCTGGTACGGCTCCGTTAGATCTGGCCGCCGATGCGCACGGATAATCATAGACAGTGATAACATCGAGATCGTATAGCGGCGCTGATCTGCGTTAACCGGCGGTAACTCCACGCAACCATCCGTAGTGACTGGCAGCGATTGCAATTCAGCAAACTGCAAGCGGTCCGAAAAATGCGCCCGGCGGGCAAGGGGCCCTGCCCCTGAAAGGCTTGCGAGTCGCGCCTTGAATCGCTTGCGAGTCGCGCGATTCTTCCCCGGCAGGGGCCAAAGACCGCTGCACCCCCTTGAATTTATTCTGTCTTCAGGTTGGCAAAGGCCAACCTGAAAACGCATAAGGGGGGGTGGGGGGGAACTGCGGGGCTTGCGTGTCGCGCCCCGCTTCCCCCACAAAAAGAAATTTTCGGACAGCTTGTAGTATTACGCTGTTGCGGCGGCTCGGAAGCCGGCCGAGACATCGCCGCCGCCGTGGTGTATCCTTGCCGGGTTGGCGCCGGTGGTACCGGCATGATCCCCGGTCGCAGCGAGACCGGATAATCGACGACCACCACTATCGATACCATACAACAGGGTGATGCGGATGACGTGGAATCGTGCCGGCGGGGCGGAGCGCCCCTGTTCCCCAATCGTGGGAAAGACGTCCATTCGCCCGGATAAGGTGCTGGAGCTACCCATGCGCTTTTTCGGGCGCACCCTCCAGCGCACGCGCGCGGCGTTGGACGAGTTGCAACCGGGCCAGATATTGGCCGTGCACAGCAACGACCCCTGACTGGTCAAGGATCTTCCCATCTGGGTCAGATGGAACGGTCAGGAGTTGGTCGGCATGACGCTGGAACGGACCGCCTGGTATACCTATTTCATCCGCAGAAACCTTCCCACCCGGCCGCTTGCCCGCTTCAAAGCGTTGCTCAATGCCCTGCTCTGCACGCTGGCGCGCCAGCCGGCTTTGCTCGCCAAACCTTGGCGGCGCGTGCTGGCGCTACGGCGGCTGCCGCATTAAGGCGCGCCACCTTCCGGCATGCGCCCGAATCCCCACAGCAGCAACATGACCGCCAGCAGCCCGATCTGGAGCACCTGATAGGTGCGCAGCCTGGCCAGGTCCCGCTCGTAGTGCGCCAGCAGTGTCTGCAGCCCCTGGACGCGAAACGCGCTCAGCAGCGCCGGATCGGGCGTGTCGCCGCCCTCCAGTGAGGCCAGCACGCGCGCCGTCGAGGCCCGTGTGTCCGCGTCGAGGCGGCTGAACAACAGCCCGCGCCGGAGGGGAGAAAGCTCCACAGCGGTGCTACTCAGCACCGCCTGCGGCCGCTCGCGCAACAGCGTGGCATCCGCGGCGGTCTCGTCGATATAGCGAAAGCCCGCCGCGATGACCAGTGCCCACGCGATGACGGCCAAGGCGAAGAGCGCCTCGGGCCCGCGCGGGGGCAGGGAAACTCTGCGCAACAGCCAGTACAGCGCCAGAAACGCGCACAGCGCCCAGAGGGCATAGGGCTGGCCCAGCGCCGCCCGGTAGGCCTGCAGGTAAAACAGGTGATAGGCGGCGGCATAAGCCAACCAGACGACCACCAGGTCACCGAGCCACATCCGCCGCGCGAGGCGGATAATTGCCTCGGGCACCACCAGCCAGGCGACGACGCCACTCAGCAGCACAAAGGTGTAGAAGATAACCGCCCACAGCACATAATAGGGCGCCAGACTCATGCGGCAGCTTGCCGGAAGCCCTCGACGAAGCCGCGCCAGGGCGGCTCCGGGTCGCTCGGCGGAATGGGGAAATAGAGCGATACGCGCCCCAGCAGGCCCTCGTAACGCTGGCGCAACACGCCCGGCAAGCGCTCCGGCGGCGCGGTAACGGCGAACGCATCCAGCATCTCGTCCGTTACCTGGGCCGCCAGCGAATCCCACTCCCCCGCGCGCACCATCTGGCTCAGCTTTTCCCCCAGCGCCGTCCAGCCGTGCAGATCGAGCACGCCGCGGTAATTGGGGGTGGAGGCGTAAAAGGCGATCTGCTCGCGCACGAACTGCTCGCGGGCACGGGTTTCCTCCGGCGTCCGCCCGGTCACCACCAGCACGGGGGCGTACAGCTCCAGGTCCGCCACCGATTTGCCGCGCGTCTTGGCCCCCTCATCGATGGCGGGCCGGACCACCTCGCGCAGGTAGCGCACAGAATGGAGCGGGTGGACGTGAAATCCGTCCGCGACCTCGCCCGCGGCGCGGCATAGGGTAGGATTCACCCCGGCCAGGTAGATGGGAATACGGGGATGCTCGATGGGCCCGGGGTCGAAGAATGGCGTCGTGAGCCGGAACTGATAGAATTCCCCCTGAAAGTCCGGCTTGCCGCCGTTCTGCCAGGTTTCCCAGATGGCCCGTATGCACTGAATGGCTTCCTTGACGCGGGCGGCAGGCCTCCCCCACGGGGCGGAAAACCGCCGCTCGACGTGCATCCTCACCTGCGTGCCCAGCCCCAGCAGAAAGCGGCCTCCGCTGGCCCGTTGCAGGTCCCAGGCGACCATCGCCATTGCGAAGGGTGTGCGCGCGAAGGCCACGGCGATGTTGGTGCCCACCTGCAGGCGCTCGGTGGCCATGGCGGCGGAAGCCAGCGGCAGAAAGGGGTCGTGGTTGGTCTCGAAGGTCCACAGGGCGTCGAACCCGAGCCGTTCCATGCGCCGCGCCTCGGCCGGCACCAGCGCCAGGTCGTGTACTCCCAGTTGCGCATCCAGCTTCATGATTGCTCCGCCTGATTCTCGCCTCGGACGTATCCCCGCGGCAGTCTGCCCGCCGCGGCCTCGGCCGCCGGCGGAAAGCCGCCTCCACGGGGCACCACCGCCCGGCCCCTCCGCAGGTTGCCTCCACACTGTTCTTCTACAGCAAGCCGCCGCGCTCACGACAGCAGAATTACCCGCTTTAAGCAATGCTGCCGCTCCCGGCACCCATAAGGCGTATGGGACTGTGGATACCGGTGAGCGCACGCAATGCGGCCCGGCACATCCACGAGCAATCAAAGGCAACTCCCCCTTCTCCATGCAATGGAGAAGGGGGCCGGGGGGATGAGGATTCCCCCCTCAATCCTCCCAGGTAATCAACGCGCCGATCTTGGGATATCCCTTCTTGATCCCACATTTCCCAGATGGATCACGAATTTCCTGGTCCGGTCTCTCCATACCACGTATAATAACAGTAAGTTGAGGGGGAGAATCGCTCGGTGACCGGGAGAACCCAATGTGTGAGGGACGCAGGGAAGCGTTGAGAGTCGATTTTGACCGTTTGGCGAAGGTCGAATTCCATGGAGCCAACGTCACGTCTGAGGCGGGGTTGCAGACCAAGTTAATCAAGATCGGCACGAAAGTGGTCCGCCATGCCCGCTACACTTGGTTCCAGATGCCGGAGGCGTCCTTACCTGGCAACCTGTTCGCAACTATCCTGACGCGGATTCGGCGATTGACGCAGCGGGTGCCGGTGTGAAGATGCAAGCCTGTTGGTGGAATCGATGACCGGATTCGAGATCGAGAGGGAGATTGGCTCTTGGCTGCACTGCTGCGTCACCATACCTCCAAAAACGGGCTCAAATCCCCTCTCGGCGCAAAAATAAGGGGCGAATCGACCGGTTTTATGTGGATTCCGTTCCCAGATTCGTGGTAATGGGGGTCGGGAAACTCGTCCAGCTTGTAATGGCAGTTCCATCTGGGAAATATCGGTTAAAAGGAGCCTAAAATGATGCGACTTATCAAAGCGTTGTTGGCTATTCTCACGGCAGGTGCGGTGCTACTGATTGGGGGCAGTGCCCATGCCTTGGGTGTGGTAGGCCCAACGGAAACCACAATCGGGTTCGAAGTCTTCGGTTTCGTCACCGTTGCCCCCGGAATCTTATTGCAGGATGCCCCCGATAGCGACCAGAGTGGCGATCCTGACCCTTCGCTGGAAAATTCGTTGTCAGCCGAGATTTACTTTAGCTTCGGCACGGAAACGTTAAAGATCATCGGCGCCCAGTTTTTCCGGGACGATCCGGTCATTTGTAACCCCACGGGCGTTGTCGGGTCATCCAACACGAACGAGGGAATCGCATGCGATAAACAAATGCTCTATCTGGATTGGGATATCACCGATGCGGTTCACCTCTACGTCGGCCGTCTCGACGACGCGGCCGGTTCCTACACCCACCGGACGATCATCTGGGAAACCTACATGGGGTGGACCCCGGTTCTCCCCACCGGCGGGTACTTCCTGATGTGGGAAGGTAACGACATGATCGACGTCACCTGGAAACTCTCCCCCGATATTCAGATCGGCTTGAACCTCCGCGACGGCGGGGCCATTTCCGCTCTGGGCGCGAACGATGCCCGCGACGTCCGGCCCAGCGGTGGTAATATTGGGGCCGGCGGCCAACCGTGTTCTGGGGCCGCAGGAGCCGGTGGATGTAGCCAATCCACGACGATCGGCCCGACCTTCATGCTGACGTTCGGTAAACAACGTCTTTCCGGGGGCCTCTTCGTTGAGCTGCAAAACAAGGAAGAAGATCCATCCGATCCGACAAGTGAAGGCTTCGACGATTCGGAAGATTTGACCCACAACGCGTTCCTCGTCATTTACCGCAACGATTACGGCGACGCCGGGGGCATGTTCGGCATCCAGTATACCCTACTGAACATTGACGGCGGTGATACCGGCGTGGATACGACGGTCAACGATATCGCGGCCCAGCTTATCGTTGAGATTGGCGACGGACAGGTGGTCTTCGGCAACATCGACGTCGTGAACTGGGACTTCGACGGGCCTACCCAAGACGACCTGTATTTCGACTTCGGTTGGATCGACAACGGCTTTGGGCCCGGCCAGCGGGTTGGTGTGGCCTTCCGTCAGTTGAGCATCTTTGCCGTCGATAACAACGACGACAGTTCCGTCGGTGTGCTCGAGCTTTCCTTCTGGCAGAACTTCTAGCAACTTGCGTGGGAGACTCCCTCGCTCCAGCGCCTCGTCCGACCGAGCGAGGCGCTTTTTTGCGCCTGTGCGAGAGAAACGCTATTCTTGGCTCGCGCCAAGCCGGCGCCGCAAAGGCGCAAAAGGGTTAATGTCGGGTAAAATGACTTGGAGAGTCTTACCGGCGATCATCAGGGATTCTATCTGGGAAATGTCCGCTTAATTGACGCGCCTATTCAAGCCCAATGGGTACGCGGTCAAAGCCGAGTGTCTTGATTTCAACATTAGGTTGATGTCCTTCTTGGATCGTTAAGCCATCGTTGAATTTCTCAATTCCTCTTGAAAGTAACGACCACATGTGTCGCCCGTGGGGAAGCAAACGAGTCTTCATAACGGAAATGACGGAGTACCTCCACACCATCACGCAATTGGAATCTGCAATATTCCTCTTTCGTATATCTATTGCTATGCTGCGAATTAGATAGTCGATAGCAGGTTCTTTGGCGTAGGCGTCCAGTGGGTTCAATAGATTCACACCAAATTGTCTTTCCAAAGTGTGCCGGAAATGCGTAATGCCAACAAGCAAATTACCAATCTCCTCATCGGAACACCCTTCTAGTAGTTTATTAAATCGGACCATTTCTCTTCCCTGAAAACGCGTATTGACGTTGATTATTAGTTGCCCAAGCCACGACCGGATCACGATACGTCTCCTCATGTCTCATCCAGACTTGATTCGATTGTTCCTATAACGCCGCTCAATCCGGTGCCACGCCGGCATCCAGCGGCAGACCGACGTCCAAAGCAATACGCTGGCGCTGGGATTCCAGTTCGATGCAGGTGCCGCCGATTTGTTGGGCAACTCGGAGGATTCGGATTCAACTGACAGTCGGCCTTTCCGGTTGCGCTGGGCGTGCCCACGTTGCGGCAGATGATGGCATCGTCCCGGGTCCACTGGGCGCCGGTGATCTTGAAATCGTCCGTTCCGATCGTGAAGTGTATCCGGGTTTCCAGGGAAATCTCGGGAAATTGGGGATCCGGATCGCCGGAAGCGTTGTTCTCCGATGCATCGATGAAGAGGATCCCTGGCGAAATCGTCATGAATCCGTTGATATCGAGGTTGATATCCGAACTCTCCGGCGTCGTGATGTCCATTGCGTGAAGGCCATTGGCCACCAACATCAATGCGCCCAGGGCAAGCGCGGCAATGGAAAACTTAAACAGATGTCTCATTTCCTCAGCTCCTTATCCCCATCCCTCGGGATACGCGACTATTCCGTCCTCCAAGCAAGTCGATCTTGCCGACAGAATGGGGACTCTTCCCAAATGCAAAGCACGATGCGTTGCACAACTCATCTTGACGCAATATTATTACGCCGTATGTAACCGAGATCGCCCTAATCTGTCGCCGCATGTATCCGCGCTCACTTTGCCGGACGTTTGGTGATAAGTTCAACGAAGTCCCGGTACGTTCCGGAAACAGGCGTAATGATGGTGAAAAGACGGAATCCCCCGATGGCAGCATCGATACGTATGCCGCACCACCGAAATCGAACTGAGGGCGTGCTAGTTTTTAATTCACGATAGAGAAATAAGAGGCCTTCCGAATCGCGGGAAAAGCAATAACCCAAAATTTATTCGTAAACCAGTGGAGGAAGAAATGCATCATTCCTACGGCTCCGGCCATCCAATCCGAATGGTGATCCTGAGCTTTATGGCTCTGATCACAGTTGTTCTGTTCACCAACGTGGCGTATGCCATCGATCCCATCAACAAGACATGGTTCCGCGGTCTGGCCATCCATGGCTACGACCCGGTCGCCTATTTCACAGAAGAAAAAGCCGTCGAAGGGAGCGACGAATTCGAGTACGAGTGGCAGGACGCGACCTGGCGGTTCTCCAGCGCGGAAAATCGGGACAAGTTCATCTCCATGCCGGAGCGGTTCGCCCCGCAGTACGGCGGTTACTGCGCCTATGCCCTCGCCCAGGGCCTCACAGTAGATATCGACCCCGAGGCCTGGACAATCGTGGACGACAAGCTGTATCTGAACGTGAACAAGAGCATCCAGCGGACATGGCAACAGGACCTGCACCGCTACATTGCACAAGCCGACGCCAATTGGCCGCGCGTCCTTATCGCCCAGGAATAGACGTGCCGAAATCTCATCCCTGCTTGGCCTGCATGGACACCACAGCGCCGCAGGATCGACGAGGGCAAGTGTGAGCGATGGTATTGCACTGAGGATGAAGCTCGGGAAGCGGGATGGAACCACTTAGGCGATATCGATCTCGCCTCCGAGCAGTTGGATCGGGCCGAGACGCTGTTCCGGGACATGGGCATGGACGGGTGGAGGTCGCAGGCGGGGGCGCTGCGGGGGCGGATCGACCGGGAGGAGGAATTCGTGTGGTTTGCGCCTTACACAGACGGGCCGCCGAAGGGGGATGCTTGACTTGGCGCTCGAAGAGCGTCCCGCCAAAGGCGGGATTCGCGCCGTACGTTGATGGGCCGCCGAAGGGGGAGTGACCCCCACCCCGCCCCTGCGGGGCATCCCTCCCCGCTATGCAGGGAGGGAAAATT
>JACZVE010000334.1 GCA_022572825.1 SAR324 cluster bacterium | reverse complement strand
CTCATTTTATCTTGAGGGCGCCCCTTCTCGTTTGGCCCGTAGCAGCAGCAGGGCTATCACCCCGCACATGACCGTGGCCACCCCCAGAAGCACCACCGGAGCCACTGCGCCCAGGTATTCCAGGCTGGCGCTGCTCTCCGCTGCTTGTTTGAGCGCCACCGCCAGGCTGCCGCTCAAAACGGTGATTCCGAAGAGAACTCTTATCCTCCCGGGGTCGACGTATCGGGTCGCGGTGGCGCCCAGCTGCGAGCCGGCCGAGGCGGCAACAAGCATGATTATCGCCATCAGAGGGTCCACTTTGTGGGAGAGAGCGTAGATGAATGTTCCCCAGGACCCGGTGACGATTATCTGAAACAGGTCAGTGCCGATGGCCACAGTCGTGGGCACACCCATGCCGAAGATCAATACCGGCATCAAAAGGAACCCGCCGCCTGCTCCCAACAGACCGGCGAAGAACCCGACGCTGAACCCGACGATCACCGGTATGAACACAGATAGCTGGTCGATACCGGAGACTGGCAGAGCGACATACGTGGGGACTTTCCCCAGTCCAGGTATCCAGATGGTATGGGGCGGTATGCGCATTCTTTGCACCCGCCGGGCCAATGAAGCAGTCGATATCTCGCCGGAAATCGCGTCGGGGTTCCGGCGCTGTTTCAGGTAGTCATAGATGATGAAGCCGCCAAGGGCGGCCAGAAAGACTATGTACACGTAGCGGATCACCGGACCGATTATGCCGGCCTCATCAAGGGTCGAATTCAGTTGCTCGGCAAAAAATACGCCGGGGACAGTCCCGACCAGCATGATGAGCCCCAAGCGCAGGTCCACGTTGCCCAGGTGGCGGTGCTTCAGGGTGTTGATGATCGAGGACCCCATGATCAGGGTCAAGCCGGTCCCCACCGCAAATATGGGCGGGACACCGAAAACGAGCAGGCCTCCCGTGATTAAAAACCCGCCTCCCACGCCAAAAAACCCGCTGAGGGTCCCAACCATGACACCCAGAAGCAAGAGGAGCGCCGGATTGACCACGACTTCGGCGTTGGGGAACCACATGTTAGCCGCCGTCCTCGGGGTTCTTCGCCGGTCCACCGCGCAGGGCGGCCACCGACCGGAACACTGCGGTCCAGAATAGGTGCAGACCGATGGCTGAGGCGGCAATCACACCAACAATCAACAACGCCCAAAGCAAGGTGTGATTGGAGCTGAAGCTGGTCAAGAAGTCGTTCATCGTGAGGCGGAGCCTTACTGTCGCTTGGCTATAGAATGTTGAAGGCGTAAGCCCACAGAGGATACCATAGGCCGAGCCACGCCCCCATCCAGACCTTCTCTTCTTCCGCGGAAGGATGAGGGGGAAGGGATTGTTCTCTCCTCCGCGGACGGGGGAGAGTTGGAGTGGGGCAAGAGCCGCACCAAGGACATATGACAGGACCCAGATTCAACTTCCAGGTACAGCACACCGACGGAGGCGCCAGGGCCGGCGAACTCGAGACGCCCCACGGCAAGGTCCTCACGCCGTTCTTCATGCCCGTCGCCACCCAGGCCACGGTGAAAGGGTTGACCCCTGAAGAAGTGAAGGCAGCCGGGGCCCAGATCATCCTGAGCAACGCCTATCACCTGTACCTGCGGCCCGGCGTGGAAACCGTGCGCAAGATGGGCGGCCTGCACAAGTTCATGGGATGGGACGGGCCAATACTCACCGACAGCGGCGGTTTCCAGGCTTTCAGCATGGGCCCGTTGCGGAAAGTCACCGACGACGGCATCCGGTTCCGCTCCCACATCGACGGCAGCGAGCACAATTTCACCCCGCAATTGGCCACCGCGAACCAGGAAGGTCTGGGCGCAGACATCGTCATGTGCTTCGACCAATGCATCGCCTACGGGGCCTCGGAGAAACAGGTCCGCCAGGCCATGGAGCGCACCCACCGCTGGGCCCAGGCGTGCTTCGACGCGCACCAGGCACACCAGAAAAACGGCGCGGGCAACGGCGCGGCCACGGGCCAGGCCCTGTTCGGCATCGTGCAGGGAGGGACCATACCGGAACTGCGAGACGAGTCGGCCCGGGCTATCTCGGCCATCCCCTTCCACAGCAGGCAGAACGCACGGCGAACGGGAACCACCTGCACCGCGGCGTACATGCGGTTCAGCATCAACACGCTGGCACAGAGCGCGGGGCTGCGTACGGGACGGGGAGGTCTCGAGCGCTTGCGCCAGGCGCGCCTCGAGCTCGGGGGGGAAGGGGGCTGCGCCCGGCGGGGGGTCGGCGAGCGCCCCGCCCGCGAAAACGAGAGCGAGAAGCCAGCCGCCTAGGACACCCCGCACCGCGTTAGAGATCGATGGGATCGAGCGGCGGTGAGCCCGCGGGGGGCGTTGGATCGGGCCCCGTGCGCCGGGTCTTGACGGGAGGCTCGGGAGCCACCTCCTCGGGCGGGGGCGTGAGCACGCTGGGATCGTAGTAGTAACGCTCGGCCACGATCTTGCCTCCGCGCACCTCATGTACCGCCACCTCTTCGAATGCGACGCTGCGGCCGTCCTTAAACTTCAGATCCGCGTCCCACTGGATGGCGATGGTATTCCCCTTGATCCAGACGTTACGCGCCTTCCAGGTCTGCTGCTCGACGATGGACGTCCAGAAGGCGAGCTTCTGCTCGAGCCCCTCCAGGCCCACTACGGGCTCGCCCGGGCCGGGCTCGATCGATGAACACGATTCTGAGTAGAGATCGGCGAGCTTGAGCTGGCCCGGATTCTTGGTGACGCGCACGATCTTGCGCGCCACTGATTCCACCGAGGGCGTCTTATGGGTCGTCCGCTTGCCCGCGGCGCTCGCCGCCTTGCGCGGGGTGGCTTGCGCTTGAAGCTTGCTTACAGCCTTCGCGCGCGTGGATGTCTTGGCTGCGACCTTCTTCGTGCTCTTGCGTGCCGTTGCCATGTCTGCCCCCCTGAAGCTTTCCCTGAGCATCATACTAAGCTCTGGTAGTCTTCGCAGCCATGAAGTCACACGCTTCTCTGGCGGTTCTGTCTCTGCTGGCATTGTGCTCCCTCGGGGCGGCGCGGAATGGGCCCGCGCGCAACGCCATCCTCTTCATCGGCGATGGGATGGCCATCTCCACCCTGACCGCGGCCCGCATCCACGGCCCCGGGCCGGGAGGGAAGCTGGCGCTGGAGCTGCCGCATGTCGCCCTGGTGCGGACCTACAGCCTGGATCGGCTGGTGAATGACAGCGCCGCCAGCGCCACGGCGATTCTGGCCGGCGAGCGCGTGCGGATGGGCGTGATCGGTATGAGCCCGGAGACGAAGCGAGCGTGCTCGCTGCCGAGGCGGCCCGATGGCTCACCGAACCCGGTTCATCCCTGCGTGCCGGCTGCTGTACCCATCCCCTCGCTGGCCGAGCTCGCCGCCCAGGCCGGTATGGCCGTCGGTGTGGTGACCAACACGCGCATTACGCACGCCACCCCGGCGGCGCTGTACGCGCACGTGGATGAGCGGGAGCTCGAGTCGGAGATCGCCGCACAGCTGGTCGCTCAGCGCGTGCTGAGCTTTGTGGTGGGCGGCGGCCGACGCTTCTTCAGCCCGTACGATCTGAGCGCCAGGCTGCGCGCGCAGGGCGTGACCTATGTGGTGACCGGCGCGGCGCTGGAGGCGGCGGTGCAGGCGAAAGCGGAGCGGATCGTGGCGCTGCTGGCTCCGGATCACTTCGCGTACACGGTGGATCAGCCCAGTGAGGGGGAGGCGCACAGGCTGCCCTCGCTGGCGAAGCTCACAGAGCTGGCGGTGAGGCAGCTCTCGCGCAACGAGTCGGGCTACTTCCTGCTGGTCGAGGGTGGCCGCATCGATCACGCACAGCATGAGAACCGCGCGCGCGCGGCGCTGCAGGAGCTGCTGGCGTTCGATCAGGCGGTGGCGGTGGCGCGCCGCGTCACCGATGAGAAAGACACGCTAATTCTGGTGACCTCGGACCACGGTAGCCCGCTCGTGATTGCGGGCTACCCGCTCGTGGGCGATTCCATTCTGGGAGCGGCGCGTGGCTACGGGATCGAGCGCCGGGACGAGGACGGCGACGGACTGCCGGACTACCTGCGGACGGCCGACGGCAACCTCATGAACACGCTGCTGTTCGCGAACGGACCGCGCTCGGCGCTGCGGCTGCCGTACGCGACGCACGAGGGCAGCGATGTGATGGCCTCGGCGCGAGGCCCGGGCGCGGAGCAGGTGCACGGCTTCCTCGACC